>NZ_CP041160.1:0-6320 GCF_006740765.1 Leisingera aquaemixtae | reverse complement strand
CCAAATCGGTCATGATCTCAAACAGCCCGTCGCCCTCGCTGAACAGGAAACAGTCGTCGTCCGGCATCGAGAGGCGGATGGTGTCGTCCATCTGCATCTGCCCTTGCAGGATGCCCGCATGGATCAGCACATTGCGCAGCCCCTTCTTGGCAATCGCATTGCCGCGCGCGGTGGACGATCCGCCGCCGCCCAGTTCCGTGGTGACCAGCACCTTGCCCATCTGCTCCACCGCGGTGTCATACATGCCGGCACTGTCGATCTCCAAAAGCTCCACCGAATAGGGCGCGTTGAACGCCTTCATCGCGGCAAAGCACGCCTCCTGCGTGGCCTTGTCCTCCAGGATATGCGCGGCGGCAAAGGGCACGAAGTCCAGCGTCTTGCCGCCGGAGTGGAAATCCACCGCCAGATCCGCCATCGGCAGCAGCGTGCGCTGGAAGTAGTCGGCAATCTTCTCGGTCACGGTGCCGTCCGGGCGGCCCGGGAACGCGCGGTTCAGGTTGCCCCTGTCGATGGGCGAGGTGCGGGTGCCCGCGCGGAACGCCGGATAGTTGAAGGCCGGCACGATGATCAGCCGGCCCGTCACATCCTCGGCCCGGGTGGTGGCGGCCAGTTCCTGCAGCGCAATCGGGCCTTCGTATTCATCGCCGTGGTTGGCCCCAGTCAGCAGCGCGGTCGGCCCGTCGCCGTTCTTGATCACCGTCAGCGGGATCATCACCGAACCCCAGGCCGAGTCATCGCGGCTGTAGGGCAGCTTCAGATAGCCGTGGTGGACCCCGTCCCGGTCCAGCGGGATGGTGGGGAAATCGGATTTGGCTTCATGGATCAGTCCTTCACGAACATCTTGCGCGGCACATCGGACAGGCACTCCGGCCCGTTTGCCCCGATGCGGATGCTTTCGGTGATCTCGAACCCCCAGTCCTCCATCCAGAGACCGGTCATGAAGTGGAAGGTCATGTTTTCTTCCAGAATGGTGGTGTCGCCGGGGCGCAGCGACATGGTGCGCTCGCCCCAGTCCGGCGGATAGCTGACCCCGATGGGATAGCCGGTGCGGTTGTCCTTCTCGATGCCGTAGGTCTTCAGCACCTTGAAAAACGCCTTGGCGATGTCCTCGCAGGTGTTGCCGGCCTTGGCCACCTCCAGCCCGGCCTCCATCCCCTCCAGCACCGCCTTTTCCGCGTCCAGGAAGGTCTGCGTCGGCTTGCCCAGGAACACGGTGCGCGACAGCGGGCAGTGATAGCGGTGCACCACGCCCGCGATCTCGAAAAACGTGCCCTCGCCGGATTTCATCGGCAGGTCGTCCCAGGTCAGATGCGGCGCGGCAGCATCAGAACCGGACGGCAACAGCGGCACAATCGCCGGGTAGTCGCCGCCAAAACCCAGCTCCGCGTCATAGCGCAGGCCCGCGTCATAGATCTCCGCCACCAGATCGCATTTGCGCATGCCCGGCTCGACACGCTCGAAAATCCGCTGGTGCATCCGCCCGACGATCTGCCCGGCCTGCCGCATATAGGCCAGCTCGGCCTCGGACTTCACCGCCCGCTGCCAGTTGACCAGCGCGTTGGCATCCGCAAACCGCGCATCCGGCAGGTGCTTCTGCAGCGAGGCATAGGCGGCGGCGGTGAAATAGTAATTGTCCATCTCGACGCCAATCACGCCGCCGTTCAGCCCGCGGTCCTTCAGCTGCGCCGACAGGCAGTCCATCGGATGGCGCTCGGTCGACTGCACGTAATGGTCCGGATAGCCAATGATATTGGCCGGATCCATCCAACAGGTGCGCAAGGCGCCGTTGGCGTCCTGGCCGCGCCCGTACCAGACCGGCTCGCCGTCCATTCCGACAACAACGCATTGATGCACATAGAAGGACCAGCCGTCATAGCCGGTCAGCCAGTTCATGTTCGACGGATCGGTGACGATCAGAAGATCAAGCCCGCGGCGGGACATTTCGGCCCGGGTCTTGTCCAGTCGCGCCTGATATTCAGCGCGGGAGAAATACAGCTTGGGGTCTGCCATATGCGTGGTTCCTGGTTGGTCAGCTGGTGAAAGTGGCGCCTGCCCCCGCCGCATCAGCGCGGGAGCCTGCAAGGGTTGCGATGGCGGTGTCCTGCACACCGGTGCCGGTCAGGTCGGCAATGATCAGATCACTGGCGGACCGGCGGCCTGCGGCCTTGCCCGCGGTGATCCCGCCCAGTTCGGCAAAGCTCTGGTCCTTGGCGATCAGCCCCGCGGCGATGGCGCTGCGCAGCTCGCCCTTGACGGCGCATTGCGCCTGGCTGTCGGGCACATAAAGATCCGCTTTCGCCAGACAGGCCGGCTCCAGCTCGCACTTGTGCGCCTGGTCCGATCCCATGGCGATCACCAGCTGGCCGGGCTGCAGCCACTCTGCCTTGATGACAGGCGCGGGTGCCGGCGTGGTGGTGACGACAATATCCGCCGAGGAAACCGCCGCCGCGGCGTCAGTGGCAGCGGTGACGTCAATCCCCAGCTCGCTGCGCAGGCTGGCCGCTGCGGCCTCTGCCTTGGCGGTGTCCCGCGCCCAGATCACGGCACTGTCAACGCCGCGCACCAGCGTCATCGCCTTCAGCTGCATCCGCGCCTGCACGCCTGCGCCGATGATGCAGACGCGCCTGGCATCCTCCCGCGCCAGATGGCGCGCCGCGACCGCCCCGGCGGCGGCGGTGCGCACATCGGTCAGGTATCCATTGTCCAGCAGCAGCGCCTCCAAAAGGCCGGTCCGGCTGGAAAACACCACCATCAGCCCGGTGGTGCTGGGCAGCCCAAGCTTGGGATTATCGAAAAACCCCGGGCTCATCTTCATGGCAAAGCTCTCGACCCCCGGCACGTAGGCCGTTTTCACGCAGACCTCGCCGTTGTGATCCGGGACCAGCAGCGTCATGATCGGCGGCATCTCCACCCCGCCGCCCGCCAGCGTGGTAAAGCCCTGCTCCACACAGTCCACCGCATCGCCGTCCAGCGGAACCAGGCCGCGCAGCTCCGCCTCGGTCAGAATCCTGATGTCAGGCATTGGCACCTCCCCCGGCCTCTGCCGCCGCATCTACATCTTCACCATCAATGATCCGCTTGTGCAGATCCATGCCGATGTTCTGGCCGCTCACCAGCACCGCGCAGCGCCCCGGATGCTCAACCCTGCCCGCCAGCAGCGCCGCAATGCCGACACTGCCGGAGCCCTCGATCACCAGCCGCTCCACGAAATAGGCGTGCCGGATCGCGGCCGCGATTTCCGCCTCGGAGACCAGCACCACATCCTCCACCAGCGCCTGTGTCATCGCAAAGGTATAGGCATTGTCCAGCCCGATGCCGCCGCCCAGGGAATCCGCCAGCGTCGGCAGCTCCTCGACCTGCACCGGCTTGCCCGCCTGCAGGCTGGCGTGCATCGCCGCGCCGCGCGCCATGCTGACGCCGATCACCCGGATCGCCGGGTTCACCGCCTTCATCACCATCGCCACCCCGGAGATCAGCCCGCCGCCCGACAGCGGCACCAGCACGGTCTCCAGATCCGGCGCCTGCTCCAGCATTTCCAGCGCCACGGTGCTTTGGCCCGCGATAATATCGCGGTGGTCGAACGGTGGCAGCATGGTCATGCCCTCGGCCACCAGCCGGTCGACCTCCACCTGCGCGTCATCCTGCGAACGGCCCGTGATCCGCACCTCGGCGCCGTGAGACTTGATGCCCTCGACCTTGTTCTGCGGCACCAGTTCCGACATGCAGATGATGCAGCGCACCCCGGCCTGCGCCGCCGCATAGGCCAGCCCGCGCCCGTGATTGCCGGTGGAGACGCCAACGACCCCCGCCGCGCGCTGCTCCTCGCTCAGCGATAACACCGCATTGGTGGCGCCGCGCAGCTTGAAACTGCCGGTGATCTGGCTGCTTTCCAGCTTCAGCGAAACCGCACCGCCGCACCGCGCGCTGAGCGCAGGAGAAGGCACCATCGCCGTCTGCCGGACCCGCCCGGCGATCCGCGCCCGGGCCTGAAAGCTGTCCTGAAGGGTGATTTTCTCAGTCATTGCACCTGTCTTGCCTGATTAGAGTTCGAACAGCCGGCCATAGCCCGGCACCGCATCCGTGATCCCCGCCAGCCGCAGGCAGCGCCAGACCATCGCCTGGTTCGAGCTGACAACCGGTTTGCCCAGCCGGTCCTCGATCCGCTGCACACAACCAGCAGCCCGCAGCGCGGTGCAGGACAAAAACAGCGCCTCCGCGCCCGCATCGCAGGCGGCAATCCCGGCCTCGATGATGCTGTCCTCGGAGATCCGCGCCATCTGGCGGTCGTCGGTCAGCCCGAAACAGGCGGCACTGACCACCTCCGGCCCGTGCGCCGCAAAATACTGCGCCATCTCATCGGTGACTTCGGGGCTGTAGGGGGTCAGCAGAGACACCCGCCTGGCCTCCAGTGCCTGAAACGCATCAAACGCGGCAGAGCTGGGGGTGACGCAGGGCGTGTCCGGCTTGGCCGCGTTCAGATACCCGGCGACCGCCTCATTGCCCAGAACGATCGAGGCCGCGGTGCAGCCATAGGCCACCACATCCACCGCTTCCCCCGGCAGGATCTGCGCCGCCGCCGCGCTCAGCCGCGGGCCGGTCTGCAGCAGCGTTTCCCGGGTGGTCGGATTCTCGAATTCGATCCGGTTCACATAGACGCCAACCCGGTCCGGGTCGCAGATCCGGGCAAAGTCGCGCTCCGACGTGTGGTCGGTCGCCAGCGTCACCAGCGCGATCCTTTTGGGCACCGGGCGGGCGTCCAGCCGGGCCGCAACGCGTGAGGGCGTGGCATGGATATCAAGAGCCATTTTCGCTTTCCTAAACAACAAGAACCGGGGTTTCCGCCAGGCTCGTCACCTTGTGGGAGACACTGCCCAGCAGGACGCCCTCCAAGGAGCCAAGGCCGCGGCTGCCGATCACGATGAGGTCATGCCCGTGCTCCCCGGCAAAGCTTGTGATGGTGCGCGCCACCGGCCCGGCTTTGACAAAGGCGCGCGGGGCGTCGATGCCGCCCGCCCGCGCCAGCGCCTTGCCGCGCTCGGCCACCTCCTTGGCGTGGCTGCGCATGATCTCGTCCAAATCCTCCGGCTGATCCGGGCGCACCATATGCATCGAGGCCTCCAGCAGCGAATGGTGGCGGTAGACCGTCAGCAGCGTCAGCGCGGCGCCGCACAGCTGCGCCAGCTCCGCCGCCTTGGCCAGCGCCGCCTCAGCGCCTTGCGAGCCGTCAAACGGCACCAGAACGGATGTGAACATCGCCGCGCCCCCTACTTGGCAAACGCCAGGTCGCGCAGGAACAGCGCAATCTGCGGGAAGAAGATCAGCGCCACCGACACCCCCAGCAGCATCAGGATGAACGGCGGCGTGCCGCGCACCACCTCGGCATAGGGGCGCTTGAACACGGCAATCGCGGTGAAGATATCGCAGCCGAACGGCGGCGTGGCCGATCCGATGGCAACCTGCAGCGTGATGATGGTGCCGACCAGCACCGGATCCAGCCCCACCGATTTCACCACCGGCGCAAACACCGGCACCAGCACCAGGATCACCACGATGGGATCGACGAACATGCAGCCGATGAAGAACGCGATGGAGATCACGAACAGCACCCCGATGGCCCCCATCTCGGCAATGCCGATGGCGCCCAGGATCTGCTGCGGCACCTGCGCGAAGGAGATCACCCAGGAAAACGCCGCCCCTGCCCCCACCAGAATGAACACGATAGCAGTGACCAGGCCGGTGGACTTGGCGGTGTCATAGACATCCGCCAGCGCAATCGAGCGGAACACCAGCACTTCCAGGATCAGCGCATAAAGCACACAGGCCGCCGCCGCCTCGGTCGGGCTGAACACGCCGCCGTAGATGCCGCCGATGATGATCACCGGAAACCCCATCGGCCACAGCGCCTGCCGCATCGTCTGAAACCGCTCGCCCCAGGTGGCCTTGGGCTCTGCCGGCACGTTGTTGCGCACCGCATAGATATAGGCATAGGCGGAAAACAGCAGCAGGATCAGCAGTCCGGGCCCGATGCCCGCAATGAACAGCTCGGCAATCGAGGTGCTGGAGACCACCCCGTAGATGATCATCCCGATCGACGGCGGGATCAGGAAGGCGATGTCGCTGGCATTGACGATTAGGGCCAGCACAAAGCTGTCCTTGTACCCCGCCTGCAGCATCCGCGGGCGCAGCGGCGAGCCGATCGCCACCACCGTCGCCTGGGTCGAGCCGGAGACCGCACCGAACATGGTGCAGGCGGCTGCGGTGGAAATCGCCAGCCCGCCGCGAATGTGCCCGACATAGGCCATCACCACATTGATCAGCCG
>NZ_CP041155.1:0-13809 GCF_006740765.1 Leisingera aquaemixtae | reverse complement strand
CTCGCCCGACAGGGGATCGGGGCCGCTGTCGAGGAGAGAGACATAGGTGAAGAAAGCCGGTTTCGGGATACCGTCCAGCCGCAGGTAATCGCCGCTGGCCAGAAACGCAGCCTGCGCCGGGTCCACCGGGGTGACAACCACCCCTTCAGGCGGCGCGGCGCCGCGGCGCAGGGTGCCGTCCAAGGCAATGCCCGCAATCGCGGCGCGGGTCTGGTGCGCCTGCCAGCTGGCGCTGGAGCGGGCCCAGGCCCAGGCTGCCGCCAGCCCCGCGGCAAAGGCCAGCGCCAGCAGGATCAGCCCCCGTGTTCTGAGCCGCAGCGCCACCGGCGTCAGTCCCCGCCGGTTTCGACATCCACCGCAAGGACATAGCCGGTGCCGCGCTCGGTGCGCAGCAGTTTCGGCTCCTTGGGGGTCTGTTCGATCTTGGAGCGCAGGCGGCCCACCAGCACGTCGATGGCGCGGCCCGATCCCTCATCGCTGCCGCCCTCGCCGGTCACATCCAGCGCCGCGGCGATCTCCTCGCGCGTGAGCGGGATGTGCGGGTTGGCCAGAAACACCTTGAGCAAGCCGGTCTCGCGCCGCGACAGCGCCACCTGCACGCCCGCAGGCGAGATCACCTCGTCCCGCTTGGCGTCATAGGTCCAGCCGGCAAAGCGGAAGGTCGCCACGCTGCGCCGGTAGATCAGCGAGGAGGAGCGGCGCGCGCGCTGCAGCACGGCGCGGACGCGGGCCAGCAGCAGGTCAGGGTTGAACGGCTTGGCGATGTAGTCGTCGGCGCCGGATTCATATCCCGCCATCCGCTGGTGGTCGGCGGACAGGGCCGACACCAGGATGATCGGAACATCCTGCCCGGCGCGCAGGCGGGTGCAGATCTCCACCCCGTTTTCGTCGCCCAGCATCACGTCGAGCAGGATCAGGTCGATCCGGCCCGCGCCGATCTGGGCGCGGATGTCCGCCTCGCTGGCGCAGGGCAGGGCGATAAAGCCGTTCTGGCGCAGGTACTGGGTCAGCATCATGCGCGTCTCAGTATCGTCATCCACCACTAGAAGCCGCGGAATCGCCATCTGTCCGTATCCTCCCCGAAGACCGCCGGTTGTGGCTGTCCCGCCCGTTTGTCTGTAACATCATGCAACAAAATCAATTGCTGCGTAACAACAGGTAACAGCCCGGCGGAAAAACTGCTGCGGCCCGCGCCCCAGGCTGTGCTGAGCGATTGAAAAGCGGCCCCGCGGTTTTGCAAGCTGATGGGGAAGGCTGCGGGGAGCGGCCTGCACATAAGGGAGGAATAAGCGATGAAACGCACCGCTTTTGCGGCCGTCTCGGCCGTGGCACTGGCCTGCGCGGCCCCGGCAGTGGCCGGACCGCAGGCCGAAGTTCTGCACTGGTGGACATCCGGCGGCGAGGCCAAATCGGCGGCCGTCTTGCAACAGGAGTTTGCCGATAACGGCGGCACCTGGACCGACATGCCGGTGGCCGGCGGCGGCGGCGATGCGGCGATGACCGCGCTGCGCGCCCGGGTGCTCTCCGGCAACGCGCCGACCGCGGTGCAGCTGAAAGGCCCGGCGATCCAGGAATGGTACGAGGAAGGCGTGCTGGCCGATATCTCCTCTGTCGCGGAGGCTGAGGGCTGGGCGGATGTGCTGCCCGGCTCCATCGCCGAGCATATGAAATGCGAGGGCAAATGGTGCGCCGCGCCGGTGAACGTCCACCGGGTCGACTGGATCTGGGCCAATGCGGCGGTTCTGGAGGCCAGCGGTATCGAGATGCCAACGACCTGGGAGGAGTTCAACGCCGCCGCGGACAAGCTGCTGGCGGCGGGCGTCACCCCGCTGGCGCATGGCGGCCAGGCCTGGCAGGACGCCACCGTGTTCGAGGCTGTCGCCTTGGGCATTCTGGGGCCGGAGGATTTCCGCAAGGCCTTTGTCGACTTGGACATGGAGACGCTGAAGTCCAGCAAGATGGTCGCGGTGTTTGACCAGATGCGCAAGATGCGCGGCTATGTAGACGCCAACTTCCCGGGCCGCGACTGGAACCTGGCCACCGCCATGGTGATGAACGGCGAGGCCGCGTTCCAGATCATGGGCGACTGGGCCAAGGGCGAATTCCTGGCCGCGGGCAAGGAGCCGGGCAAGGATTTCCTCTGCGCTTCGGTGCCGGGCGACGGGTTCCTTTATAACGTCGACAGCTTCGCCATGTTCGAGGTCGACGGCGAGGACAAGCAGGCCGGGCAGGACCTGTTGGCCAAGCTGATCGTCGGGCCGAAGTTCCAGGAGGTGTTCAACCTCAACAAGGGTTCGATCCCGGCGCGGGTCGATGTGAAACTGGACGCATTTGACTCCTGCGCACATCTGTCGGCCAAGGATATGGGCGAAAGCGCCGAAAACGGCTCTCTGCTGCCGAGCTATGCCCACGGCATGGCGCTGCGCGGCGCGCAAGCCGGCGCCATCACCGACGTGGTGACCGCGCATTTCAACTCCGACATGTCCTCGGACGAGGCCGTGCAGATGCTGGCCGACGCTGTCGCCAACTCCATGTGATCCTCCCCCGGGCCTCGCGTCCTTCGGGGTGCGGGGCCGCTTATGCAAGGGCCGTTACAATGTCCCAATGGCTAGAACGTCATATACCGAAGATGGTGCTGGCACCGTCCTTCGCCGCGGTGCTGGTGTTTGTCTACGGCTTCATCATCTGGACCGCCTGGGTGTCGCTGACCCGCTCCCGCCTGCTGCCGAAATACGAGATTGAAGGACTGATCCAATACGAGCGCCTGTTCAATGCGCCGCGCTGGGACACCGCGATGTCGAACCTGTTTGTGTTCGGCACCCTGTTCATCCTGATCTCGATGCTGCTGGGCCTGATGCTGGCGATCTTGCTGGACCAGAAGATCCGCACCGAGGGCGTTCTGCGCACCATCTACCTGTATCCGATGGCGCTGTCGCTGATCGTGACCGGCACCGCTTGGAAGTGGATCATGAACCCGGGTCTGGGCATCGAGGCCATGGTGCGCGGCTGGGGGTTTGAGAGCTTCACCTTCGACTGGGTGATCAACCCGGACAAGGCGATTTATGCGGTGGTAATCGCCGGTGTCTGGCAGGCGTCCGGGTTCGTGATGGCGCTGTTTCTTGCGGGCCTGCGCGGGGTCGATGGCGAGATTATCAAGGCCGCGCAGGTCGATGGCATCCCGGCCTGGCGGATCTATACCGCGATCATCATCCCCTCGATGGCGCCGATCTTCCTGTCTGCCTTCATCGTGCTGGCGCATCTGGCGATCAAGAGCTTCGACCTGGTGATTGCGCTGACCGGCGGCGGCCCCGGCTATGCCACCGACCTGCCCGCCACCTATATGTACACGATGGCCTTCTCCCGCGGCGACATCGGCCAGGCGGCAAGCTCCGCCATGGTGATGATGGCTGTGGTTTTTGCGATCATCGTTCCCTACCTCTACTCCGAGCTGAGGGCCAAACATGACTGATGCGACGCTTGCCCCCGCCCGCGCGCCTGCGCAGAACTGGAGCCGTATCGCCCTGCGCTGGCTGCTGTTCACCCTCCTGGGCCTGTTTGCCCTGTTCTACCTGATGCCGCTCTTTGTGATGATCACCACCTCGCTGAAAAGCCTGGAGGAAATCCGCACCGGCAGCCTGATCGCCTTCCCGCGCGAGGTCACTTTCGACGCCTGGCGCACCGCCTGGTCGGAGGCTTGCACCGGCATCCAATGCGAGGGCCTGCGCCCGTTCTTCTGGAACTCGGTGGTGATCGCGGTGCCTGCGGTGGCGATCTCCACCATGCTAGGGGCGGCCAATGGCTATGTCATCGCGCAATGGCGGTTCAAGGGAGCCAACCTGATCTTCTCCTTGATGCTGTTCGGTTGCTTCATCCCGTTCCAGGTGGTGCTGCTGCCAATGGCGCGGATGCTGGGGCTGATGGGGCTGGCGGGCAGCATTCCGGGGCTGATCTTTGTCCATGTGATCTATGGCATCGGCTTCACCACGCTGTTCTTCCGCAACTTCTATGTCACCATCCCGCAGGATCTGGTGAAGGCGGCCAAGGTGGACGGCGCGGGGTTCTTCCGGATCTTCTGGTCGATCTTCCTGCCGCTGTCGCTGCCGATCATCGTCGTGACCGTGATCTGGCAGTTCACCCAGATCTGGAACGACTTCCTGTTCGGCGTCTCCTTCAGCCAGGCAGGCACCCAGCCGGTGACTGTGGCGCTCAACAACATCGTCAACTCGACCACCGGCGTGAAGGAATACAACGTCGACATGGCCGCCGCGATCATCGCCGCGCTGCCGACGCTGCTGGTCTATGCCGTTGCCGGCAAATACTTCATCCGCGGCCTGACCGCCGGATCCGTAAAGGGGTAAATCCATGGCACCTATTCTGGACATCACCAACCTGCGCAAGAACTACGGCGCGACCGAGATCCTGAAGGACATCAATGTCAGTATCGAGCCAGGCGACTTCCTGGTGCTGGTCGGCCCCTCCGGCTGCGGCAAGTCCACGCTGCTCAATTGCATCGCCGGGCTGGAGCCGATCTCCGGCGGGCGCATCGAAATCGGCGGGCGCGACATGACCCAAGTCAGCCCCAAGGACCGCGACATCGCGATGGTGTTCCAGTCCTATGCGCTCTACCCGACGATGACAGTGGCCAAGAACATCACCTTTGGCATGAAGGTGCGCGGCGCCGATGCGGCCACCCAGGCGCGCAAGCTGAAGGAAGTGGCGGCGCAGCTGCAGATCGAAGCACTGCTGGACCGCCGTCCCGGTCAGCTCTCTGGCGGGCAGCGGCAGCGGGTGGCGATGGGCCGGGCGCTAGTGCGCGATCCCAAGCTGTTCCTGTTCGACGAGCCGCTGTCGAACCTCGACGCCAAGCTGCGCGTGGAGATGCGGACCGAGATCAAGAAGCTGCACCACAACCTCGGCGCCACCATGGTCTATGTCACCCACGACCAGATCGAGGCAATGACGCTGGCGACCAAGATCGTGGTCATGAAAGGCGGCGTGGTGCAGCAGATCGGCACGCCCGCAGAGATCTACAACAAGCCCGCCAACCTGTTCGTGGCCGATTTCATGGGCAGCCCGGCGATGAACCTGATCCCGGCCCGCGCGCAGCCGAACGGGCAGGGCACACGGATCGAGATGGACTGCGGCGGCAGCGCCCCGATCGTGCTGAAAGACAGCCGCGCCACCGGCCTGCCGCAGGACGTGATCCTGGGCGTGCGGCCCGAAGACATCGCCGAGGCGGGCTTCCGCGCGGGCGAGGGTGTGCAGGAGGCCGCCTGCCTCATCGACATGGTGGAGCCTGCGGGCGCTGACACCTATGTGGTCTCGCAGCTGGGCGGCAAGCAGGTGACAGCGCGGCTCCATGCGGAAACCCGGGCGCAGCCGGGGCAGATGCTGGATCTGGCCTTTGATCTGTCCAAGGTGTCCTATTTCTCGCCCGCCACCGGCGAGCGGCTGAATTGACCCGGCTGCGGCTTGCCGCGGACGCCGGCGGCACAAATACGCGGCTGGGGCTGGCGCGGGACGGCGTCCTGCTGGCGGACACGGTGCAAAGCTTTCGCAACGATGCCCATTCGGGCTTTGCGGAGGTGATGGACCAGTACCTGCAAAACGCCGCGCCCGGCGGTGTGGCGGAGGTGGTGATTGCCATTGCCGGGCCGGTCACCGGCACCACCGCGCGGCTCACCAACCGGGACTGGCATTTCGACGCCGCGGCGCTGTCGCGGCATCTGAATGGCGCGCGCGTGCATCTGCTCAATGACCTCGCAGCGCTGGGGCAGGCGTGCCCGCATCTGGGGGCAGACTGCCTGGATACGGTGATCGCGCCCGCGGATGATGCAGGCGGAGACGGCCAGCGGCTGGTGGCGGGCATCGGCACCGGCTTCAACCTGTCGCCGGTGCTGCACGCGGGCGGGCGGGTGCAATGCCTGAACGTGGAATACGGCCACGTCAGCCTGCCGCTGGACGTGGCGGAGCATCTGAGCAGCCGGACCGGCGACGCCGGGGCGTTCCGCACGGTGGAGCATCTGTTCTCCGGCCGCGGGTATGCGGCGGTGCGGGCGCAGTTCCCGGAGGATACCGCCGGCACGCAGGCGTTTCAGGGCTTTTATGCGGAGTTGCTGTCGCTGCTGGCGCGCAACTTGGTGCTGGCGTTTCTGCCCGCGCAGGGGATCTATTTCGCGGGTGCGGTGGCGCGCAGCCTGCTGGCCTCCCCGGCGCGGCAGGTGTTTGCGGAGGCCTTCCGCCAGCCTTTCGCCCTCGATACCGGGATAGAGGCGCCGGTGTATGTCATCCTCGACGACGCGGCGGCCCTGAAGGGCTGCGCCGCCGTTACGGTCAACCGCTGATCCGCAAGGCCTGCCCGTGCGGGCTGCCTTCAGGGGCCATAATCAGTGTTATGGTAATTGATTGCCCCGCAGGGCGGGGACGGCTGGTTCATTCACCTCTTTTACCGGTGGCCGGGAACGCCGCGCCCGTTTGCGGCGTTGGGTCTGCAACACCCATCCGCAGCGGGAGGTACACGTATGGCGCGGTCTGATCTGACCGAAGGGCCGGTCTGGCGGGCGCTGGCGCGGGTTTCGGCGCCGATGTCGCTGGGCATTCTGGCCGTTTTGTCGATCGGATTAGCCGATGCGTATTTCCTGGGCCAGCTGGGCGGCGCGCCGCTGGCGGCGGTTGGGTTCATCTATCCGGTCACAACGGCACTGGCCTCGCTGGCAATCGGGCTGTCGGCCGGCGCAAACGCCGCCGTATCGCAGGCCCTGGGCCGCGAGGATGAGGACAGCGCGGTAGCGCGGATGTCGCTGCATGCGGCCGGGCTGGGCCTGCTGTTGTCGGTGCTGGTGGCGCTGGCCTTTTACGCCCTGCACGGGCAGATCTTTTCCCTGATGGGCGCGCGCGGCAAGGTGATGGCGGAGATTTCCGCCTATGTCCCGCTTTGGGCGCTGTCATTTCCGTTTTTGGTGCTGATGATGCTGGTCAACGCACTGTTCCGCGCGCATGGCAATGCGGTCCATGCCTCGCTGTTCATGATCCTGGCGGCGGCTGTGAACATCGCGCTCAACCCGCTGTTCATCTTTGGCTGGGGGCCGGTGCCGGCGATGGAAACCGGCGGCGCGGCGCTGGCGACGCTGGCCGGGCGGCTGGCGGCAGCGGCCGGCGCCATCGCCTTTGCCGTGCATGCGGGATATCTGCAGCTGTGCGGACGGATCTGGCAGGACCTGTGGCGCAGCCTGCGGGAAATCACCCAGGTTGGCGCGCCAGCCGCGTTTTCCAATGCGATCAACCCGGCGGGCATGGCGCTGGTCACCGCTGCGGTGGCCACGCTGGGCGACGCCGCGGTCGCCGGGTTCGGCGCCGCAACGCGGGTGCAGTCGCTGGCGATCGTGGTGCTGCTGGCGCTGTCTGCCGGGATCGGGCCGGTGGTCGGCCAGAACTGGGGCGCGGGCAAGGAAACCCGGGCGCAATCCGCGGTGGTGCAGGCCTGGGCGTTCTGCCTGGTGTACGGCCTTGCCCTAGGCGCGGTGCTGAGCCTGTGCGGCGGCTGGATCGCCGCTGCCATCGCCGAGGACGCGGAGGCGGCGGATTACACACGCCGTTACCTGCAGGTCGTCGGCTGGAGCCTGTTCGGCTATGGCATCCTGGTGACCGCAAACGCGGCGATGAACGCCCGCTCCAAGGCGCTGCACTCGATGGGGCTGAGCCTGGGGCGGATCACGCTGATCTATGTGCCGCTGGCCTGGCTTGGGGTCTGGACTTTCGGCTACGGCGGCATCCTGGCGGCGGCCGTTGCCGCCAACCTCGGCGCGGTTGCCGGGGCGGTCTGGGCCGCCCGGCGCACCGGGCTGTGGCCGCAGAGCACCCGCATCACCCGGCACATCACAGCGTGAGGCCCGCAGACCTTATGCCCGCCGGGACCGTGCGTGCAGTCTCGCGCACCCGCCGTAAAACTGGGCCAAGCCGGGAACATTCCGCTGTTTCGGGCGTTGAATCAGGGACAGAGTGCGCACCCCAGCGGGCCATTTGCGGCCTTTGCGGCATGGCGGGCCCCCTCCCCGGCCCCGCCGCGCGGGCTTTCCGAACACGCAGGAGACCGAGTAATGACCCCCACTGACAAGCACCTGCTTGCAGAAGAGCAAAAGGAACGCGACGCAGTGGAGGAGGCCACCGGCCTGTCCGCCAAGCTGATTTTCGAGACCATCAGGCTGGAAGGCGAAGAGGAGCTGCGGCGCCCGATGCGGGCGTTGTGGTGGTCCGGTCTGGCCGCCGGTCTGCTGATTTCCTTCTCGGTCTGGGGCGAGGCGATCCTGCGCTCCAGCCTGCCGGACGGGGACTGGCGGTTTATCGTTGAAAATCTGGGCTACAGTCTGGGGTTTGTGCTGGTCATTCTGGGCCGGATGCAGCTGTTCACGGAAAACACCATCACCACCGTGGTGCCGGTGACCTTGTGCCCGACGTGGAAATCGTTCGGGCGCACGGGGCGGCTGTGGGCGGTGGTGCTGGCAGCAAACGTCACCGGCGCCTTCATCGCTGCCGCCTTTTTGGCCTTCACACCGGTGATGTCCGGTCCGATGGCAGACGCGATGCTGGCGCTGAGCCATCACGCGACCGGAATGCCGTGGGCCGAAGGGCTGGTGCGCGGTATACCTGCGGGCGTGCTGATTGCGGCGCTGGTGTGGATGCTGCCCCAGGCCAACGGCTCGGCGCTGCCGCTGATCATCCTCATCACCTGGCTGATCGCCTTGGGGGATTTCACCCATATCATCGCAGGCTCTGTCGAGATGGCCTTTCTGATGGTGCAGGGCGAGCTGTCCCTGGCTCCAGCCGTGTTCCGCTTCTTCCTGCCGGTGCTGGCAGGCAATGTGATCGGCGGCACCGCAGTGTTCACCCTGCTGACCTGGGCACAGATCCGGCCTGAGGTGGAAGAAGCAAAAGAGAAGAGGAACGGCAGGCTGAAAACCTGAGCGTCTGAGCGCCGCGCGACCCGCCTCCGGGCCGCCGTCACACGCCCGCGGTTATCGTCTCCAGCTGCTGCGCTGCTCCGTCGAAACTGGGGGCGGCAACCACGGTGATGCCGGTTTCCCTCAGCTTTGCCAGATCGCGCTCGTCGTCCGCGCTCAGCCCGTCTGCTGGCACCCGCAGCAGCACCGCGGCGATGCGGCCCGGATGGCGGCGCACCGCCGCTCCGTAGATAGACGCATCTTTTTGGCCGGTGTCGCCCATCAGGATTGCAGGCAGCTCCGGGTGCGCATTCAGCAGCAGATCGATGCTTTGCCCCTTGTGGCTGCCATGGCCCGCGGAGATGAACTGGGTCTCGCTCAGCCCGAGGTCGCGCAGGAACATCGGGCCGCGGACCATATCCGCCTGGCGGAACACCTGGTCCAGAAACGCGTGCATGTTCCAGGGGGAGGAGCTGACATAGAACACCGGGTTGCGGCCCTGTTGCGACAGCTTGCGCAGCAGGGCCGCCGAGTCGGGGAACACATGCCGTGTCAGCGCATTGCCGCTGAAGGTGGTCCAGAGGTTGCGCACCAGCGAATAGGCGGAGGTCTGCAGGACCGTGTCATCAATATCGGAAATGACCAGAAACCGGGCATCCGGACGCGGGATCAGCACCGGGCAGACGGTCTGCGCTTTGCTGTCCGCGACAGCAACCGGGATCTCATGCCAGCCCGGCGCCCGGCCCGGCGGCAGCGGCAGCTGATAATACCCCTCTTCATCGCTGACTGCGGTGGCATCGCCGTGGCAGACCGTAATCCCGGCCGCCTCATCCGTCAGGAACAGCGAAATCATCTGCCGCACATTGCGCAAAACCCCCTGGCCTGCGCGAGGCGCGCTGTGGCGCAGCTGTGTCAGCACCCGGCCGCGCACGATCAGGGCCTCCGGCGTGGCGTAGCCGATGTAAGGGTCGATCACCAGATCCGCGCCGCTGCGCACCTTGCGGGGCAGCAGCCTGTCCAGCAGATTTTCGGCATGAAGGGCGGTGCGGTGCAGTGCGTGCTTGAACATATCGGACCTCGTTGCTGCTTCAGGTATACAACGCGCGAGGTGCCGGTAAAGTGCCCGGCCCCTGTCAGACGCAAGGGCCGGGTTTGGTGTTTGTGCTAGAGCGCCGTGTCAGCAGGCGGCGGTGACGATGATTTCCACCTTCAGATCCGGCCGCGCAAGCCTGGCCTCGCCGCAGGCCCGCGCCGGGGCATGGCCTTGCGGCACCCAGGCATCCCAGACCGCGTTCATCTCGGCAAAATCCTTCATGTCGGCCAGCCAGACAATCGCCTGCAGGATCTGCTGCGGCGAGGAGCCGGCCTTCTCCAGCAGCGCCTCGACGCGGGACAGGCAGTCGCGGGTCTGTTCGGCCACATCGGCGCCGTCCCCGACCTGGCCGCACAGATAGGCCACGCCGTTGTGCTTCACGATCTTGCTCATGCGGGGGCCGGTTTCGATCCGTTCGATCATCTTCTTCTCCTATTCAGCGGCAGTGGCGGAGGGGTCTTCCATCGCTGCCAGTTCGCCCAGTGTCACGGGTTTTATCGGCGGCCGGATGCGGTAGTACCCCGTCTCATCCGGGGTCTGCCCGTTGGCCTCGGCCAGCAGCGCAGTCACGGTCAGCCCGCAATAGCGGCCCTGGCACGGCCCCATGCCTGCGCGCCCGAAGGCCTTGGCCTGGTTCGGGCCAAGACAGCCGAGCTTGGCATAGCTGCGGATGTCGCCCGCGGTGACCTCCTCGCAGCGGCAGACGATGGTGCTGTCGGCGGGCCGCAGGGCGCTGGCATAGGGCGGATAGGCCGCATCCAGGAAGGGCCGCACGGCGGTTTCCCGGCTGCGGCGGCTGATCAGCGGCGCGGCGAGGCGGTCGCGCTCCTGCGCGGTGATCCGGCCCAGCTCCTCCGCCGCTTTCAGCGCCGCAATGCGGCCTGCATACTCTGCCGCCATGGCGCCGCTGATGCCTGCGCCGTCCCCGGCGATCAGGACACCGTCCTTGCCGGTCTCGCCCCAGGGGCCGGTTTCGGGCACAAAGCACTGCTGCGCTTCGGACCAGACATGCGGCACATTGATCGAGCGCGCGGCCTGGGTGTTCGGCACCACACCGTGATGCAGCAGCACGGTATCGCACGCGATGCGGTGCGCCTGTCCCTTGCTGCGGAAAGTCACCGCCTCGGCCCCGGTGCTGCCTGCCACCGCGATGTCCGTTGCGCCGGTATAGCGCGGCACGCGGGCGCGCTTGATCTCCGCCAGCATCTTCAGGCCCTTGGCCAGATAACGCCAGCCGCGCAGCGCGCCGGGCAAGTGGCGGCTTGCGACCAGCGGGCTGGCCGCAGTCTGGGTCTCCACCAGCGCCAGCGGCGGCGTGCCCGCCCGCACCATCTGCGCCGCAATCAGATAGAGCAGCGGCCCGCACCCGGCGAGCACGGCGCGGCGCGGCAGCACGCCGGATTGCTTCAGCAGGATCTGCGCGGCGCCTGCGGTCATCACGCCGGGCAGGGTCCAGCCGGGGAGCGGCATGGGGCGCTCCAGCGCGCCGGTGGCCAGGATCACCCGCGCGGCCTCCAGCTGCTCCCCGCGGCCACCGCGGATAAAGGAGATGCGGAATCCCTCCTCGATGGCCCAGACAATTGCACCTGACAAATGCGTAATGCCCGCCTGCCCAAGGCCCGCCGTCAGGGTTGCCCCGTGCAGATACTCCTGCCCCAGAATGGCGCCGCGCGGTCCGCCGGCGCGGTCCACCTCGCGGTAGATCTGCCCGCCGGGGCGGTTCTGTTCATCCAGCAGGGTGACGCTCAAGCCCTGCCGGGCTGCCTCGGCAGCGGCGGCCATGCCGGCCGGGCCCGCGCCGATGATGGCCAGGTCACAGCGTTTCATCGCCAGCCTCCGCTTCAAACGGGCGGGCAATTTTCATGCCCTCTTCCACTTCCAGCATGCAGGCCTGCTGCACGCGGCCGCCAATCTCCACCAGGCATTCGTAACAGGCGCCCATCATGCAGAACGGTGCCCGCGGCGCGCCGGATACGGCCGTGTGGCGGAACACCTGCACACCGGCGGCCAGCAGCGCGGCGGCCAGATTGGCGCCTGCGGGCAGGTCCAGCGGCTGGCCGTCGAACCAGACCCGCACGCGGGGGGCATCGTCTGCCAGCTCAAGAAACGGGGAATCGGTCTTCACTGAACACCTCCAGATCAGGGGCGGCCTCGGTGCCTTCCAGCCAGTCGGGCAGGAACAGCGCATGGGCCGCGGCCAGGGTGATGCCGCTGTGGCAGGTGACGAGATAGGCGCCCGGCAGGTCCGGGCTTTCCTGGTAGATCGGCAGCCCGTCGGGCGACAGGATGCGCAGCGCGCCCCAGCTGCGCACCAGCTGCGCGCGGGCCAGCGCCGGGTAGGCGGCGATGGCCTCGGCGGCCAAACCCGACAGGCCCGGCTGCGTGACGCTGTCGTCCAGCCCGACCTCCTCATTGGTGGCGCCGATCTGAATGCCGCCTCATCCACCTGGCGGGCAATCAGCGAGGGGCGGTTGATCATCTTCGGCAGCTTCTCGGTAATCAGCACCTGGCCGCGCTGCGGCCGCACCGGCGCCTTGAAGCCCAGCTTGGGGCCAAGCTCCATCGCGCCCAAACCGGCGGAGAGCACAACCTTGGCCGCCGTGACCGTGGTGCCGTCGCTGCACTGGACCTTGAAAGCATCCGGTTTGGAAACCTCGGTGACGGTCTTGCCGTTCAGGACCGTGCCGCCCAGCCGCCGCACGTCCTCGGCCAGCGAGACCAGCAGGCGCAGCGGGTTTGCGTGACCGTCCTGGTGATGCAGGATCGCGCCCGCCACCTTGGGGCCGATATGCGGCTCCTCGCGGCTGAGCGCGTTGCGGCCCAGCACCTCGTAGGGGTAGTTGCCGCCCAGCTTGTCCTTCAGCGCATCATACTGCGCGACGGTGGCATAAAGCGTTTCCTCGGAGAAATGCAGGTCATAGCCGCCGTTCTGCTGCAGCCCGACGGAGCGGCCGGTGCCGTCTTCCAGCTCGGCGGCAAATCCGGCCCAAGCCGCGGCGGACTGCTGGCTCCAGCTGGCATAGCGCGGCTGTTTCATGCCCTTGGACTGGACCCAGACCAAGCCGAAGTTGCCGCGGCTGGCGCGGAACGATCCGTCATCGCCGTCCAGAACCGTGACGCGCTTGCCGCGCCTGAGCAGCCCCCAGGCCACGGACAGGCCGACAACGCCGCCGCCGATCACTGCATAATCTGCTTCCATCCTGCCGTATCTCCGGGGTTGGCTGCGGTTGCGGGGCGGCGCGCAGCCGCCCCGGTCTGTCATGCGGGATTACTTGCCGATCTGGTCAAGAATGCCCTGGCCCCACTCGGCGCCGACGTCCTCCAGAACCACCGGCCAGACATCGTTGCGCACCTTGGCAGCCATCGCCGCCAGTTCGTCGTCGCTCAGCTCGACCACTTTGGCGCCCAGGTCATCGGCCAGACGCTGCTCCCAATCGCCCTGCTCTTTTTCGGCAACGGTCCAGCGCTGCGCTTCGAAGTCTGCCGCGGCGGCTTTCAGCGCCTCCTGATCTTCGGCGTCCAGCTCAGCCAGCGAGCCGTTGGAAATGATCATGTACCAGACCTCGAAATGGGTGTTGGCGGGCACATAGGTCTTGGTCACATCGCGGAACGAGGCATAGTAGCCTTCGGCGCCGGAGCCGATCACGCCGTCAACCACACCGGTCTGGATCGCGGTGAAGGCTTCGGAAAACGGGATCGGCGACGGGATGTAGCCAGGGCCTCGCCGGTCAGCTGAAAGCTCTTGATGCCGGGCACCCGCACCTTGATGCCGTTGGACTG
>NZ_CP041161.1:0-14269 GCF_006740765.1 Leisingera aquaemixtae | reverse complement strand
GGCCACGGTGGTGCAGCGTTTCTCTGCCGGATCAGAGGTAAAGCTCTGAAAGGACACCGGCGCGGTTTCGGTCATGCCATAGCAGATCGTTACCTCCTGCATATGCATGTCGCGGTTGACCCGCCGCATGATCTCGATCGGGCACGGCGCCCCCGCCATGATCCCGGTGCGCAAGGAGGACACATCGCGCGGGGTCTGGTCCAGCTCCTGCAGCATGGCGACAAACATCGTCGGCACACCGTAAAGCGCGGTCGCCCGCTCGGCGGCGGCGGCCTCCAGCACCGCGGCGGGTTCAAACGCCTCGCCGGGGAAGATCATCGCGGCCCCCTTGGACACCGCCCCCAGCACCCCCATCACCATGCCGAAACAATGGTACAGCGGCACCGGGATCAGCAGCCGGTCGGCCTCCGTCAGCTTGATCCGGCTGGTGACGAACCGGGCGTTGTTGACGATGTTGAAATGCGTCAGCGTCGCCCCCTTGGGCAGCCCGGTGGTGCCGGAGGTGAACTGGATGTTGATCGCCTCTTCCGGCGTCAGGTCCGCGCTGAGCGCGTCCAGCGCGGCGGCGTCCGCACCCGCGCCCATCCCCTGCACAGTGTCGAAAGAGAGCACACCGGGACCAGGATCCGCCGTCATCACCACGACATGGCGCAAGGCAGGCAGCCGCGCGGCCGCCAGCGGGCCGGGGGCGGCGTCAGCAAGCTCCGGCGCCAGTTCGCGGATCATGCCCAGGTAGTTGGAACTCTTGAAGCTTTCCGCCGCGATCAGCACCTTGCAGCCGGTCTTGTTCAGCGCATATTCCAGCTCCGCCAACCGGTAGGCCGGGTTGATCGTCACCAGAATGGCGCCGATCCGGGCGGTGGCGAACTGGGTCAGCACCCATTCGCAGCGGTTCGGCGACCAGATGCCGACCCGGTCGCCCTTGACGACCCCCAGCTCCAGCAGCCCCGCCGCCAGCTCATCCGCCTGCCGCGCCAGCTCCGCATAAGTCATCCGGAGGCCCGCCTCCGGGAACACCAGCGCCTCGCGGCTGCCATGCCGCTCCACCGCCTGCCGCAGCAGCGCCGGGATGGTGATATGCTGCAGCGGCGGCTCATTCGGCCCCGCACATGCGACAGGCCGTCAATCGGGGCGGTAAGATCAGGATGCAGGTCAGTCATGGCCGTCCTCTGCTGGATAAACGGACCGGGCCGCCGCGACGGCAGCCCGGGCATGGTTCAAACGCGATCAGCCGCGGGCGACGTTAATCACCTGCATCTGGGTGTATTCCGCCAGCCCCTCGACCGATTGCTCGACACCCAGGCCGGAGCCCTTGAAGCCGGCCATCGGGATATGCGGGCCGATGTTCAGCTGCTGGTTCACCCAGATGGTCCCGGATTCGATGCGCCCGGCGATCTCGGTTGCCTTGGCAGTATCGCCCGAATGCACCGACCCGCCCAGCCCGTAATCGGAGGCATTGGCCCGCGCGATCACATCGTCGATATCGTCAAAGCGGATCACCGGCAGCACCGGGCCGAACTGCTCCTCGTCGACGATCTTCTGGCCGTCGGTCACATCGCGCACGATGGTGGGGGGCACGAAATAGCCGGGGCCGTCCTTGGGCGTCCCGCCGGCAATGATCTTGCCGCAGGCGCGGGCGTCTTCCAGGAAGCCCTTGATCTTGTCGAACTGCGCCTTGTTCTGGATCGGGCCAATCGTCGTCCCCTGCTTCATGCCGTCATCGACCACCGCCTGTTCGGCCAGCGCCGCCAGCTCGGCGCAGAACGCCTCGTAAATGTCGCTATGCACATAGGCCCGTTTCACCGCCAGGCACACTTGCCCGGCATTCAGGAACGCCCCGCCATAGACCTTTTCCGCAGCCGCCTTCACATCCACATCCGGCAGCACGATGGCCGGGTCGTTGCCGCCCATCTCCAGCGTCACCCGCTTCATCGTGTCCGCGGCACTGGCCATGATCCGCTTGCCGGTCTCGGAGGAGCCGGTAAAGCCGATCTTGGCCACATCCGGATGCGCCGTCAGCTTGGGGCCAAGGTCATTGGCGTCGGTGATGATGTTCACAAGACCCGCCGGGAAGATCCGCGCGCAGATCTCGCCCAGCTTCAGCGCCGCCACCGGAGTGGTCGGCGCGGGCTTCAGCACGATGGCATTGCCCGCCATCAGCGCAGGCCCGATCTTCCAGCAGCACAAGAGCAGCGGAAAGTTCCAGGCGATGATGCCCGCCACCACGCCCAAGGGCTTGTGCCGGGTCTCGATCCGGAACTCCGCATCGTCCTGGATCACCCGGTCCGGCAGCTCCAGCGTCGCAGTATGCGCCAGGTATCCTTGCGACCAGGCCACTTCGCCCTGCGCCTCGGGCAGCGGTTTGCCCTGCTCCAGGGTGATCAGCCGCGCCAGCTCATCCGCCTCCTCGCCGATGGCGGCGGCCAGCGCCTCGACCTTGGCGCGCCGTTCGGCCATCGGGGTTTCCGCCCAAGCTTTCTGCGCTGCCTTGGCAGCGGCCACCGCCGCGTTCATCTGTGCTTCAGAGGCATGCGGCACGCGGGCGAACACCTCCTCCGTTGCCGGGTTGATCACCTCGATCATGCGCTCCGCCGAAACCTGTTCGCCGTTGATCAGCATGCCATAATCCATTGCCGTTCTCCCTGTTTATCCGTCAGCCGGGTTTGATCGCAAAAGACAACCACGCCCCGGCGGAGGGGTCTTGGGCACCGGTGCCAAAGAGTTTGCGTCCTGCGCCAAAAATCCGCCCAGACTGCAGGTGCTTAGGAACCGGCGCGGCGAGCAGCCAAACTGCTGACGGAAGGTGCGGTTGAAGTGGGAGATATCGCCAAACCCCGCGCCATAGGCGATCTGGGCAATCGGCACCCGCGCGCCCTGCCGCGCCGCATGGCGCAGCTTGCCCGCCACCGCGGCCAGCCGGGCGCGGGTCAGGCACTCGGTGAAGGTGGTGCCGTTCTCCTGAAACTCCCGCTGCAACTGGCGCCGCGACAGCCCGGTGCGCGCGGCCAGCCTGTCCACCGTCAGCCCCGGATCGCCGCTCAGCAGCTCCAGCGTCTCGCGCACCAGCCGGAACCGGTGCCTGCGGCTGCCAAGGCTGCCCGCCCCCGGACGCGCGCCGGCGGCAAAGGCCAGCGGCACCAGGTCAAAGATATAGCCCGCGCTGTCCTCCCCGCCGGTCCCCTCCAGCAGCCCGCACAGGCTGGCGTGCAGCGGATGCGGCGGCGCGATCTTGCAGCCCGCCGCGGGCATCTCCCGGCGCCTCTCCAGCACCAGCGCCCGCGGCAGATGCGCCGACCGGAACGCGGCAGGCCGGCCGCTGACGCGCAGCTCTGCCGCGCGGGTGGAATCGAGCAGCAGCAACTCCCCCGGCTGCAGCAGCGTCTCGCGGCCCGCGTGCTGGATGCCGGTCTCGCCCTCCAGCTGGTGCAGCAGAAAGAAATGCTCCTGATCATCGCGCAGGATGCCCTTGCGGGTGCGCTCGATCCGGGCCGGCGGGCAGCGGATCTCGGCCACATCCACACCGCTGCGCCGCCGCAGGCCGAACGATCCCGCCCACACCCCGGCCTCCCGCTCCGGCGTCGCATAGTAATGGCCGCAATTGGCCCGCAGGGTGCTGTTCCAACTGTCAAAGCAGATCATGCGGCGTGCGCCCCCCCTGCCCCGATGCGCTCGCGGCCGGTGAAGGCCGGGGTTTGCAGCATCGCCTCTATCCCGTCTTCGAGGCTGGCCCGGGCCAGCAGCCCGGTGAAATGCGCCGCCGCCAGGCTGGCGCCGCGCACCGGCGCGCCGGGACTGCCCGGACAGGCGCCGAACCGCGCCCCCGGCAGGTCCAGCAGCGACCACTGGCCGGGCGTGCAGCGCGCATCGCCCTGCACCGGGAAAACCCCTGCGCAGCCCGCCGGATAAACCGGCGCGCCGCGCGCCGGGGCGGAGGCGACCAGCAGCTTGCCCGCCGCCAGCACCTCCGCCACCGCCTGCGCCAGCACCGGGCTGGCCTCCCCCTGGCCAAAGGAGCAGTGAACGATCGCCGCCTCCGACTCCGCGGCGCGGCGCAGCGCCTCCGCCACGGTGGCAAGCGAGGCGGCGAGCCGCCCCGGAAAGATGCTGAGCCCCAAAATGCGGGCCTCGGGGGCATTGGCCCGGATGGCGGCGGCCATGTGGCTGGCGTGCAGCGCCGCCGGGCTTTCGGCGGCCCGCGGGTGCAGCGCGCACAGGTCCATCCGGGCGGCAAGGCCGGGGGTTTCCGCGGCCAGCGGCCCGTCGATCAGCGCAATCAGCGGCGCGCGGGTCATGCCGCGGCCTCCGTCAGGGCGATCTCCATATCGAAATCCCCGCCCGCCGCCGCGCCGCCATGCGCCGTCAGGATGCGGGTCGCCTCGGGGAAGGCCGCGTCGATATGGGCCAGGATCCGGGCCGCAGTTGCGGGATCCACCTCCGACAGCGCCTCATCCAGGATCAGGATGTCAAAGGGGTGCAGCAGCGCCCGCAGCAGGCACAGCCGCTGCCGCTCGCCGCCCGACAGAGTCAGCCCGCTTTCGCCCAGCATGGTGTCGAGCCCCCCTGCCCCGCGGAACCGCTCCGCCAGGCCGAACAGCGCCAGCATCTCCCAGACCCGCGCTTCGGCCTCAGGCCTGGCCCAGAAGGCACGGCTCTGGAACAGGTTGTCGCGCAGGCTGGCGCGCAGGGTAAAGGGCCGCTGCCCGGCATAGGCCACCCGCTCCGGCAAACCTGCGCCGCCCAGCAGGCTCAGGTCGGCACCGCCCAGGGTCACACGCCCGGCCAGGGGCCGCGCCCGCCCGCACAGCACCGCCAGCAGGGAGGTCTTGCCCGCGCCGCTGGCCCCCCGCAGCGCCACCCTGGCGCCTTCGGGAATGGTCAGGGTCAGCGGCCCCAGCGGCGCCGCCGCCCCGCGGGAAACGGTCACGCCCTGCAGCCGCAAGGCAAACCCGGCAGGCGCAAACCCGGCCGCCCGGGCGGGGCCATCCGCCTGCATCACCGCATCCAGCCGCGCCGCCGCAACCTTGACCCGCGCCTGCGCGTGCCACAGGCCCAGCAGCGACTGCATCGGCCCGGTCATGAACCCCATATAGGCGATGAAGGCGATCAGCGACCCCAGCGGCCACTCGCCCCGGATCACCATCAGCCCGCCCGCCAGAAAAATCGCCGAGCGGGTCAGCGCCGACAGCAGCACCGGCACCGCACGGGTGAACTCGCCCCACAGGTTCTGCGCGATCAGCCTCTGGCTCAGCCCGGCATGATCCCGCAGGCTGCGCCGCTCAGCCCATGCCGTTCCGCGGGCGGCCTGCAGCGCGGGCAGGCCGAACAGCGTCTCCGACAGCCCCGCCGCATACAGCCCCTGCCTCTCGCGCACCATTGCCGCGTGGCGCTCTGTCCGGGGCCGCGCCCAGATCAGAAAGGCCAGCTCCGCAGGCGCCAGCAGCGCCGTCAGCAGCCCCAGCCGCCAGTCCAGCACCATCAGCATGGCCGAGCCGCCCAGCAGCCGGATCAGCGCCGAGGAGCCGCCCAGCACCGCGTTAAAGGCAAACTTCTGCACCTCCGCCGCGTCGCCATCCACCCGCGCCAGCAGCTCACCCGCGCGCTGGCTGGCAAACCACCCGGCAGGCTTGGCGGCCAGCCGCGACAGCAGCCGCTGCCGCATCCGCGCCAGCATCCGGACCGAGGCGCGCATATGCAGGATATTGCTCAGCGCGCCGGTGCCGGTGGCCAGCAGGCCGATTCCGAACAAAGCCAGCGACCAGATCACCAGCTGCGCCGCATCCCCCGCCATCAGCCCGCGGTCGATCACCAGCTTGCTGATATAGGGCGGCAGCAGGCCCAGGGCCGCGGCGGCAAAGCTGATCAGCAGCAGCACCGCCAGCCGCCGCCGGTGCGGCCGCAACAGCGGCAGCAGCCAGGCCGCGGTGGCGGCGGTAAAAAGCGCCGCGCCCGCCCGCGAAGGCAGGCGCGGCCAGGCCCGGGCAGCGGCAGCACCGCCCGGCTGGGGGGAGAGTTTGGCAGCAGGCCCGCTCATCCCTGCGGCACGACATGCAGGGTGGAGACAGACATATCCCCGCCCGAGGGTATGCGGATCTCGCCCACCCGCTCCAGCGTTTCGCTGTCATAGATGCCGATGTCATCATTGGTGCCCGCGACATAGACCTCAGTCCCGTCGCTCGAGACATTGATGACGTAATAGGTGTGCGGCAGGTCCACCCGCTTCACCAGCTCCTTGGTCTCCAGATTGTGCTTGGACAGCTGCGTATAGACGCCATAGAGGTGCTTGGGATCCACCGCACTGCGCACCGCCGAGAACATCAGCACCTCGAAGGAGGCGAAATCGGCGATCTCGGTTTCCCCGGTGGTGAGGTCAACAGACTGATACCCCCAGACAAAATCCGCCATCTCCTGCTGGGTTTCGTCGGTGAACACCGCCGCGGTGTACATCAGCAGCATCTCGTCGTTCTGGCTGCCGGTGGGCCAGAACGCCAGCACATCCGGCGGGCTGTAGGTGGGGCGGTCCCAGCTGGCATTGGCAATCGCCACCTCGGTCGCGCCGTTGGAGGGGTCCACCCGGTAGATCTCGTGCCCTGCGACATAGACCTGACCGTTTCGGTCGCTCGCCATCAGGGTGGACCGGCGCGGCGCCTCAAAGGTGGCGGACGGCTTGGCCTCCAGCCCGGCGCCCGCGTCATAGACGGCAAACTCCGGCTGCATCACCTCGTAGCGGTCGGTCTTCTTGCGCACCGGATTGCGCACCGTGTAGATCTGGCTGCCGTCCTTGGACACCGCCAGCGAGGCCAGCGAGCGGCGGGTCACATCGCCCTCGGACTGGGCCGCGTGAAACACCTTCTCGCAGGTTTCGATATCGACACCCACAACGTCCTGCCAGTGGTTCAGCAGCACATAGGCGATGCGGTTGTCCGGCGACATCGCAATGACGCCAGGCGTCACATTCGCCCCCAGATCACAGTCCGCTTTGACCGAGCGGTCCTGAGCGTCAAAAACATAGAGGTTCGAGGGCCGGGCCACCGTCACCAGAAGGTCGCCGGCGGCCAGCGGCAGAGCTGTGGCGCAGAGCGCGGCAGCAGCAAAAAGCGCGGATTTCATGATGCGGGTCTCCTCAGGTTTCGGCATCGGTGGGATAGGTGGCGCCAAGCGCGCGCCAGTCCTTGGCGGCATTGGGCGCGCCCTCGTCCCAGTTCGGGTGGTTGACCATGATGTCGGGCACCTGCGCGGGCCACCAGCAGGGGTCGGAGCAGCCGTAAAGATCCGCCTCCATCGGCTGGCACAGCGCGGCCAGCCCGCCAAAGGGGTCGACCTCCCAGCCCGGGTCGAATGTGGTGGCGCAGCCTGCAGTCACGGTCTGCATCGCGCGGACCTCTTCCATCTGGCCCTGGGCCGCGGCCTGCTGAACGCGTTCGGCTTTCTGATTGAGCGGTTTCATTTTCCAAACGCCCTCCTCGGCGCAACATGTTGGTGAAAATACTGCGGCGCCTGGGCGATCAGCCGGGCATAGGCGGCCACGCCAAAGTCGATCCAGTCGCGCATCAGGTCGCAGTAGTGATAGGTCGGCATCATCGGGTCGCTGAAATGGGCATAGCTCTCGTGATAGCAGCCGCCCGCGCACAGGTTGCGGATCCGGCAGGTGGCGCAGCCCTTCTCGGTGCGGTCGGAGCGCGCCTTGATGAAGCCCGACAGCTCCTGGCGCTTGATGCCCTCGTCGACGGTGCCGAACTGGTCCATTTCCGATCCGGTGAACCGGTGGCAGAGGTTCAGCGCGCCATCGTGATTGACCGCCAGCATCCCCACCCCGGCCCCGCAGGGCAGCGCCTTGGAGCGCCCCTCGTAGAGGTCATTCATCATCTGATGCATGTTGGAAAAGCCGATGTTGCGGCCCTCCAGCGCCGCCTCGACATAGAGGCGGCCCAGGGATTTCATCCCCTCGAACACCTCCAGCAGCTCGGCTCCGTTGAGGTTGAAGGCATCCATGTCGCCCGAGGTCACCGGCGAGAACCCGACCTCGGCAAAGCCGATATCGTTGATCAGGTGGTCCCAGATCTCCACGATATTGGTGATCCCCGCCGTCAGGGTGACTCGGGCGCCCACCGGCTTGGATCTGTACCGCGACAGCAGCAGCCGCGCCTTGGCGGCCACCGTGTCATAGGTGCCCTTGCCGCCCACCGTCTTGCGGTTCAGATCGTGCTGCGCCTTGGGCCCGTCGATCGAAACCGTCAGGCCAAAGCGATGTTCGTCCAGCCAGTCGATCACCGGCTCTGTCAGCAGCGTCGCATTGGTCGTCAGGCTGAAGTTCACCGCCTTGCCAAGCGCTTCAAAATGCGGCTCGGCCCAGTCCACCACCTGCCGGATCAGGGGCAGGTTCGACAACGGCTCGCCGCCGAAGAACACGATGTTGTAGCTGTCCCGGTCCGGGTTTTCCGCCAGCAGCATCTCCGCCGACTTCCGCGCCGTGTCAAAGGCCATTTTCTGGCCCTTCGACGGCACCGCCAGATCTTCCTTGTAGCAGTAGGAACAGGCCAGGTTGCAGCCGGTGTTGACGTTCAGAACGATGGTGGTCAGCGGGAAGGTCTCGATCTCGATCGGCGGCCGTTCCGGCTGCAGCGGCCGGCCGTCGTTGACGATATCCAGCCGCACCAGCCCGTCGAGCCGCGCCGCCGCATCCTTGGCCGCAAACCGCGCCTCGAACTCGTCCATCGAGAACGCCTGCGCCTGCGCCGCATAATCGAGGATATCGCGGTCCACCCCGTCCATCTCGAAGATCGAGGTGGTGGGGACGTGGAACAGAACCTCGCGCCCTTCGACCGCAACCCGGTGCGCATTGGCCGGCTGATAGTGAAAGTCTTTCATGGTCTCTCCCCCTGTCTCAGCGGATCGGCGGGTCGATGAAGCGCTGCACGGTGACAATCAGCATCGCCTCCGCCTGCTGGCCCATCGCCTCCGCCTGCACTGTCAGCTCGCCCGCATTGTTAGCGCTAAACGGGCGGTCCGGGTTGGGCCCGGCAACCGCCGGCGCAAAGATGCCGTTTGCCTGCATTTCGCCTGCAAATTCAGTGTCTTTCATGTGGGCTGCGTGCTCATGCGCGTTGGCCACGGTCCATTGCGCCTCAACCCTTCCGACGCGCACGTCGTCCTCGGTCCCGGCCTCGCCGTCAGGCCCGTTCCACATGCCAACCGCGTTGAAATAGGCAGGCACCGCTGCCGGGCCTTCCTCGCTGCCGCCGCCGACGCGGGCGATGGTGAACTCAGGCTCCACCTTCAGGCTGTCGAGCGAGGTGTAATGGGCGATCTGTCCCTCTGCCCCGCCCGCGCTGAAGGTCACAACGCCATTGCCCTCGGCCGCCAGCGTCAGCGCCGCGCCAAAGCTGTTTGGCTCTGCCTCACCGCTGGAGCTGTCCAGCCCGTCCAGCCCGGTGCCAACCACCTGCACCTGCGCCTCCCCCGCCGGAACGGCAGAGGGAACCGTGCCCAGGATGACGCTGCCAGCCCCCTCACGCACACCGCTCAGCGGCGCGCCCAGGGCATCGTTGCTGCGGTCGAACTGGCGGCCCATCAGGCTGTTGCCATCCTCCGACAGCGCCAGCACCTGGCGGTAGGCGGTGCCGCCAATGTCCAGATTGGCGCGCCATTCATAGCCGGTATAAAGGTTCATCTGCCCCGACGCCGGATGCGCGGTGCCGTTCGCCGTCACAAACTCGCCGCTGACCTGATAGGGCGAGGCATCGCCGCTGACCGTCAGCTTGCCGTAGGCTTCGCCGATGCCGGGCAGGTCGGTCATCACCACCCAATCGCCTGCCACCGGCTGCTTCTCCGCCGCCTGCCAGTCCGTCCAGGCCGCGGTCTCCAGCGGGTTCTGCTCCGCCAGGTAGCCTGCGATCTCGGTCCGGGCGATCTTGTACCACTCCCGGTCGCGGCCAAGCGCCTGATATTCGATGGTGGGGAAATGGCCGACATGGAAGTCCATGTGCAGTTCCCACTCCTCCGCGGTGCGGTTTTGCAGCAGCCCCCGCGCGCCGGTGTGGCAGCGCGCGCACATCGAGGCAAACGGTTCGTCAAAGCTCTCCTGCGCGTTCGGGTCCTTCTCCAGCGCATAGCGGAACGGCGCGGCCTCGGACGGCGCCAGGCCCTGGGTGTCCGCCAGATGCTGCACAATGGCGCGGCGGTCCTCTGCGCTGATCTCCAGCCCGTGCGCCTGCTGCATCCGGACCAGGGTCATCATCCAGCCCTCGGGCGTCTTGCGCTGTCCGCTGATCCGGCTCAGCCCGCCCTCCTCTGCCGTGTGGCAGGTGGAGCAGGTGTTTTTCAGCAGCTCCTCGCTGGCCAGCGCCGGCACCGCGCCCGCCGCTGATATCAGAAGTGCAGCCGTCAGGCCGCGGGGTCGTAGTTGCATGGATCAGTCTCCCTGTTTGCAGTGTCCCAGGGGATCTGCGCCCCCTCGGTGAAGCCTTGTGACAAAAGCCATTGATGGATCGCCCGCGCCGCCTGCGGCGGGGCCTCGGGCAGAAGTGCGCTGTGAAAGCGGTCTGCGTCCGGCAGCGGCTGGCCGTTCAGGCGGCGCAGCAGCGGCACGATCTCCTGCCCGGCGGCAAATGCCGCGCCGCCCGGGGCATCGCGGGTGATCAGCACCTCGCGCCGGGCCAGATACCCGTCCTGCACCACAACCCGTCTGGCCACATGCGGGCGGATATCCGTGTCATGCGCCGGCGCCTCGTCCGGCCAGGCGGCGCGCTGCTGCCAGAACGGCGTCTGAAACCCCGCCTCGCGGTAGAAGTCCCGCCCTACCCGCGCCTGCCTCCAGAACGTCTCTGCCACCCGGTTGCGGTAGAACGCGCGGGCCAGATCCGCCTGCCCCGCCAGCAGCGCCCGCGCCATCGGCACCGCCATCAGCGCCGAGGACACCGCCCAGAACATCCCGTGCCCCGACAACGGGTCCAGCGCCACCGCCGCATCGCCCAGCCGCGGGCAGCGCGGATCCAGATCCGGCGCCGCCAGCCGCGGCGCAATCGCATGGACAACTGGATGGCGGGGCAGCGGGGTCTCTGCCAGCACGCTCTCCCACAGCGCCGCCACCGCCGTCTTGCCGCGTGCCTGCCCCAGCGAAGACGCAGCGCCCACCGCCTGCAGCCACAGCCGGTCCCGGTCCACCGGCACCGACCAGACCCAGCCGCCGGGCCGCGCCTCGATCCGTGGTGTCTCCATATCTCCCGCCTGCGGCGGCACAAATCCGGCAACCGAAATCGTGTCCGGCCCGGCCAGCTCTGTCCGCTCCAGCTCCGCCGGCTGACGCGGCGCGCGGCGGCCGCGGGCCTCAAACAGCAGCCGGGCGGACAGGCATGTGCCATCAGCCAGCCGGATTTCACCCGCCTCCGGCCGCACGCTGGACACCGATCCATAGATAACGCTGACACCCTCGGCCCGCGCCGCCTCCAGCAGCCCGGCGTCAAAGGCGGTGCGGTCTGCCGGATGCTCGCTGTTCTGCCCGCCCTGAAACCCGCCCCAGCTGACATGGCGCTGCGCCGCCGGGCCGATCCCGGCCAGCGGCAGCCGGTGCCGCGCCAGAATCGCGGCGACGCGGGCGGACATCCCCTCATACCGCGGCCCGCGCGGCGGCAGGGTGGCCAGCGCCACGCGGAAGCCGGCCCGCGCCAGCAGGACCGCCGCCACCGACCCGGAAGGGCCGCCGCCTGCGATCGCGATATCAAAGGTGCCAATTTGAGGTGCCATTTAGCCAACGTGCCGCGAAGGCCGCCGCTTGTGGCGGACACTTCCGGACAACAACCCGACATTTCCGGACAGAATCAGCAGCGCCGGCCCGGACTGCGGCATTTTTTCTCGAAGAGCGGATTTTTGCGGTATTCTGGCGCAATCCTGAGGAACTGCGCGATGCCACACAACTATCAGCCCCGGATTTCCGCCTCCACTTTGAATGACCCGCTGCGGGCCGTTGAGTTCATGAACGGCGATGCCGCGACGATTTCCCGCAACGCCGGAATCGGGCCGCGGGACCTGGAGGGCGAGATCAGTCTGAAGAAATTCGTCGACTTCTGCGAGCATGCTTCCGAACAGCTTGGCCTGCCGGATTTCGGCTGGCGGGTCGGCTCGGTCTTCAACCTGCAAAACCTTGGCACGCTTGGGGAATATATCATGCAGGCGCCGACGCTTGGGGCCGCGCTGGCGCTGTTCCGCAATGCCTTTCCGATGGTGCAAAGCGATTCGGAACTGCGGCTGACGGTCCGCGGAGACACCGCGCGGCTGACCTACCGGATTCTCGACACCAGCATCTGGCCGCGGCAGCAGGATGCCGAACTGACTCTGTCGGTGTTCCACAGCCTGATTCGCTCTGCCACCGGCCCGGACTGGCGGCCCGACCTGCTGTCGCTGGAGCACGAATCAAGCGCCCTGCACAGCCGCAGCAGCGCCGGGCCGCGTTGCCCGGTGCAGTATTCCGCCAGCTCGAACACGCTGGTGTTTTCCGCCGGTCTGCTGGATCTGCCGCTGGCGGACAGCGAAAACCCGGCCTTCAAGACCGCCTCGCAGTCGATTGTCCGCACTGCCCGGCAAAGCGAGCGGGCGGCGCCGGTTACGGTGCGGGTGCGCCGGGAGCTGCTGATGCGGATCGGGCGGGAAAGCTTTGAGCAGACCGCCATCGCCGCGGCCCTGGGCATGTCGCGCCGCACCCTGCGGCGGCGGCTGGAGGATGAGGGGCAGAAGTTCTCCCGGCTGCTGGCGGGCTGCCGGATGGAGATTGCCAAGCGCATGCTGCTGGCCCCGGGCGCGCAGCTGCATGACATCTCGGAGCGGCTGGGCTATTCGGAAGTTTCCGCGTTTGAGCGCGCCTTCCGCCAGCGCGAGGGCGCAACCCCCAGCCAGTTCCGCAAGCAATGCTGCGCAGAAGGGGCCGGAGAGTGTGCGGCCAGCGCGGGGTCCGCTGCGAACTGACGGCCTGCCGCGGCAGAAAACAGCAGTGCGCTGGTCCGTGACGGCGGCGGCTTCGCAGCGAAACCTGCCGGGGGTCTTCGGAATGCGGCACGCCGGGATTGCACAGGAGGTTTCGCAGCGAAACCTCCCCCGGTGAAACCCGCAACCAGCGCGCCGGCCCTTGCGCGCAAAACAAAACCCCCGGCCAAAGGCCGGGGGTTTTGCTGCGAAACCGGGCTGCCGTTCCCTGCCCGCTCAGCCGTTTTCCAGCAGATGGCGCACGTTGTCCATCACCGCATCGACCAGTTCCGCCGTCACCTCCGAGCCGGAAAAGCGGATGGCATAACCGCTTGGCCCAAGCTCCCGTTCGATGGTGATGCCGCGGGCCACCCGGGTCTTGCGGGCGCGTTCGATCTTCTGCACGGCTTTGGGGCGGCCGCCGCGGCTGGGATCCTGCGGCGCGCCTTCGGCCTGGTCGATGAGCGGCAGCATGGCGTCCCATTCCTCTGCCGCCGAGCGCCCGCCGGCCTGTTCCAGCGCGGTGCGGAGATCTTCGGCGAGACCCGCGCGCAAGGCGCCCGCAAGCCGCAGGCACTGGCGTTCGTTGAGGCCGGTGGCGTAGGCCAGCATGTCGCCCAGCTCCTCGTGGATCAGGGCAAAGGAGCGGATCTTGGAGCGCTTGGCCTTGGAGGCGTTCTGGAACAGCACCGCCACCGCCTCGTCGACGGTGGCGAACACGCCGTCATGCACCGCAGACGCCGCGGCGCGGCCGCGTTCATACTGGCTGAGGCCTGCGCGGACCTCGTTCTCCTCGATCATCGCGACCATCGCTTCGGCGATGCTGCCGGGAGCGCGGATGAAGGCGGGGATGGTCTGGAACCGCTGGCCGCCGCTCAGCGCGTTGAGGCGGCGGTAGGCGGTCAGGCGGCGGTAGCCGGAGACCAGCGCGTATTTGCCCGCGTCCTCGTGGTTTGCCGGCTCGAACACCTCAATCGGCAGCCGCAGGCCGTTGACCGAGATGGAGCTCATCAGCTCCTGCATCTCGTCCTCGTCCATCACGATCCGGTCGCGGTTCAGCGCCTCGGCGGTGATGCCGGTGATCGGCAGCTCCACCGCCACCAGGCCCTTTTCCTCCGCCGCGCGCAGCCGTTCGGCGTCAGCCCGGTCGCGGGCTGCGGCCTCGCGCCCGGCCTGGGGCAGGGGGTCGGCATGGCGGGCGGCATCGGCCACCACATCGGCAATCGGCGGCCGCAGCCCGGGGCCGCGGGCCAGATCCCGGTCGATGCCTGCCTCAATCTCCTTCAGCGCCTCGGGCGAGGGGGTTTCAAGCTGTCTG
>NZ_CP041162.1:0-26129 GCF_006740765.1 Leisingera aquaemixtae | reverse complement strand
CCGCCGCCGAAATCACGGAGGTGATCGCCCCGTTCCGCCGCGGCGATAACACGCGGGCCATCGACGGCTTCGGGCTGGGGCTGACGATTGCGGCCACCGTTGCCGAACAGCACGGCGGGCGGCTCTACTTCGAGGACGGCCGCCGCGGCCTGCGCGCCTGCCTTGAGATCTGCCGCAACTGACCGCGCCCGGACGCATTGATCAGGATCATGGGCATCCGCCGCAGGGACTGGTTTAATGGTCGAAGCGGCACATCCGGCGTCTGCCGCGCTGACCGGAGAGGAGGCCCGCCATGCACCGCAGAACGTTGCTCTTTGCAATCAGCAGCAGCACCAGCGACACCGCCATCACCGCCGCCGCCGAGGCCGCCCGCGAACAGCAGGCGCATCTGGCCTGCCTGCTGCTCAGGACGCTGCCCGGCATGCCCCATTTCGCCTATGGCGCCTCTGCCTACGGCGTGATGGCGGTGCCGGATGAATGGCTGGAAACCCTGCAAAGCTGCCGCACCGCCCAGGCCGCCCGCGCGGCAGAGGTGGAGGCGCTGCTGTCGCGCAGCAACACCGCGGGCGACGTGCAGTATGCGACCGGCAGCGACGCGGACATCCGGCTGCTGGCCGCCCGCCGGGCGCTTTCCTGCGACATTGCCGAGGCCGCGGACGGCCTGCGCGAGGATCCGGAGGTGTTCCGCGATGCGGTGCACGGCATCCTGTTCGGCGCGCCGGTGCCGCTGATGGTGAACGGCAGCCCCCTGGCCCCGCGCAAACGCATCTTCCTGGCCTGGAACAGCAGCCTGTCCGCCGCCCGCGCGGCCCATGCCGCCCTGCCCTATTTCAAGGTCGCGGAAGAGGTGGTGATCGGCTGCTTCGACCCGGACATGAGCGACACGCGCGACGGCGAGGACCCCGGCGCGGACATGGCCGCCTGGCTCAGCCACCACGGCTGCACCGTCACCCTGTCGCAATTTCCCAGCGGCGGCCGCGATACCGGCTCCGCCATTCAGGACCGCGCGCGCGAGGCCGGCGCGGATCTGGCGGTGATGGGCGCCTACGGCCATTCCCGCCTGCGCCAGGCGGTGTTCGGCGGCACCACCCGCAGCCTGCTGGAGCAGACCGCCCTGCCGGTCCTGTTTGCCCATTGACCCGCAGCCGCCGCCCAGCCGCAAGGGAGCAGCCGATGACGGACCCCGCCGCGTTCAATGCCTATAAACCCGCTGAAATCGCCGCACTGGTGGAAACCGCCGGCGTTGCCAAGGCGCGGCTGCCGCTGCCGCAGATGTTTGTGCTGGCGATGCTGGCGGGCGCCTTCATCGGCTTTGGCGCCGCCGCCTATACCACTGCGATGACCGGCGCGGACAGCGCGTCAGGCCCGGTGCGGGTGCTGGGCGGCGCGGTGTTCTCGCTGGGCCTCATTCTGGTGGTGGTGGGCGGCGCCGAGCTGTTCACCGGCAACGTGCTGATGGTGATCGCCGCGGTGGACCGCAAGATCCGGCTCAGGCGGCTGTGGCGCAGCTGGGCCATCGTCTATGCCGGCAACCTTGCAGGCGCCGCAGGCCTCGCCGCCGCCTTTGCCTTCACCGGCCTGCTGGACGGCCCGGCGGGCGCCACCGCCGCCCGTATCGCCGAGGCGAAATCCGCCCTTTCCCCGGTGGAGGCCTTTCTGCGCGGCGCCCTGTGCAACGGGCTGGTGTGCCTGGCGGTCTGGCTCTCCTTCGCGGCCCGCACGGCGGCGGGCAAGATCCTTGCGGTGCTCTGGCCGATCACCGCCTTTGTGCTCCTGGGGCTGGAGCATTCGGTGGCCAACATGTTCTTCTTCCCGCAGGGCTGGGCCGCCGGTGCCGATGTTTCCCTCCATGCCGCTGCGGCCAATCTGTTCTGGGTGACGCTGGGCAATATCGCGGGCGGCGCCGGCGGGGTCGCCTTTGCCTACTGGTTCGCCTATCTGGGCCGCACCGCCCCGGCGGCCGGCAAGGCGCAGCGCAAGCGGTGACGCCCGCTCAGCGGGCCGCGGCCCCGTCGCTTGCGGCCTCCGCCAGATAGGCCACCCGCCTTTCCGCCCGCTTGTCGTCGACCATGCCGCAAACCGTCCAGCGGACCGGCCTGATGCCGCAGAACTTCAGGATGTTGCGTTCGAAACTGCGCAGCGAATGGGCAAAGTAGAACCAGCGGTAGAAAGCGGACGGCATCCCCATGGTGACGATGATCCGCGCGCTCTTCCCCTTCAGCTTGGGGTGCCAGCCCTTATCTCCGACGGTAAAGGCGAACTGCTCGCGGAACACCTGTTCCAGCCAGGCCTTCAGCAGCGCGGGCATGGTGCCCAGCCACAGCGGATAGACAAACACCAGGTGATCCGCTGCTGCCACCGCCTGCTGGCCGCGGGCAACATAGTCCGGCAGTTCTTCCGCTTGCCATTCTGCGCGGCTGCGCAGGCAGGTAACGCCGCTGGCGGCCACCTCGATGACCTCCACTTCATGGCCCGCGTCCCTGGCGCCCTTGGCATAGCTCTGCGCCAGCGCGTGGCAGAAATGCGCCTGGCTGCTGTCCGGGTGGCCCTGAATGATCAGTATCCGTGTCATGTGTTCTCCCCCTTGCCGCCCATCCGCCGCACCTCCTGCAGCAAGGCTATGTATCCGGTAAGGTCCGTCAGGGTGATCACCCCCAGCAGGCGGCCCTTGTCGGTGACCAGAAACTTGCGCCGCCCGGTCTCCGAGATCTTCCGCATCAGCGCATCGGCCTGCATCTGAGGCGCGACCGAGTTGCTGCCGTCGGGCGGCTGATAGACCTCCTCCACCGGAGTCTGCGCCCACCGCTCCTGCGGCACCCGCGCTAGGTCCTGGGTGTCGGTGCAGCCCAGCAGCACGCCCTGCTGCACCACCGGCACAAAGCTCTTGCGCTCGGGCAGCAGCACTTGGTTCGCCAGCGCCTGCAGGCTGATCTCCGGGCCCACGGTCACCGGATCGCGGGTCATCAGGTCGGCCACGGTCTTGCCCTTGAAGGCGGCGGTTTGCAGCTGATGGGCATAGGTGCCCTTGGCCGCCGACAGCACAAAGACCCCGATCAGCACCTGCCACAGCGCCGCCACCGGATTGCCGGAGAACAACCCAAGCAGCCCGTAGAGAATAAGCGCATAGGCAAAATAGCTGCTGATCCGGGTGGCGGTCCGGGTCGCCGCCAGCAGGTCGCGGCTGCGGCTCCACAGCCAGGCCCGCAGGATGCGGCCGCCGTCCAGCGGAAAGGCCGGCACCAGGTTGAACACCGCCAGCACCAGGTTGATCAGCGCCAGATAGCCCAGCACCGGGTTCAGCGCCCCGCCCGGCACCAGCGCCCAGCCGATCTGCGCCAGCAGCCAGAAGCCAAAGGCCAGCGCAAAGCTCATCAGCGGCCCGGCGATGGCAATCCAGAATTCGCTGACGGCGGTCTTGGGTTCCGAGCCCAGCTCTGCCACGCCGCCGAAGATGAACAGGGTGATGCCCTTGATCTCCACCCCGAACCGCCGCGCCACCACGGAATGCGACATCTCGTGCAGGATCAGCGAGGCAAAGAAGCCGAGCATCGCCAGAACCGCCAGCAGCAGGTAAACCGCCTGCCCCGCCCCGGGATAGGACATCGGAAAGAACTGCGTGGCCAGGCTCCAGGTGATCAGCGCCGCGATCAGCAGCCAGCTGGGGTCGACCTTGATGTCAAACCCCTGCAGCCGCGCGATCCTGACTGCGTTTGAGAACATGAAACTCCCCCCTCCTGCCGCAATTAATAGCGCTGCCGCGCCGATCCCCCATTGATCCGGCTCAACCCCGGAACAGGCTGCCCGCGCCATAGGCCAGCGCCGCCGCGCAGGAGCCGATCAGCAGCGTTTCCAGCCCCGAAATCCACCAGGGCGACAGCGACCAGATGCTTTTGCTGGCGCCGATGGCAAAAAACACCAGCCCCGTCGCCGCCGAGGCCAGCAGGAACGGGTCCGGCAGTCCCAGGATGAACGGCAGCAGCGGCACGATCCCGGCCAGCATGAAGGCCAGAAACGTGGTCAGCGCCGCCGCCACCGGGTTGGGCTCCGCAGGCCCCAGCCCGTATTCGCTGGCCAGCATCAGCGAAATCCACTTCTCGGGCTTGGCCGCCACCGCCTTCACCGCGCCCTCCAGCACCCCGCCGCTCAGGCCCAGCTCCTGCAGAATCTGGCGCAGCTCCTCGCGCTCGCCCTCCGGATAGTCGCGGATATGGCTTTGCTCCACCCGGTACAGCCGCCGCCGGTCGTCCAGATCCGCCTTGGTCCCCAGGTAATTGGCGGCGGCCATCGAAAAGCCGTCCGCCAGCACATTGGCAATCCCCAGCGCGATGATCACTGACGAGTTAAACCCCGCCCCCTCGACCCCCGCCGCAATGGCAAAGGTCGTCACCGCGCCGTCGATGCCGCCGTAAACCGCATCCCGCAGCCGCCCCTCCTTCCTGCTGCCTTGCAGGCGGCGGGCGATCTCTTCCCTGCTGTGCCCGTGTTCCGCTTTCATGGCCCCATGATCCGCCAAGCGGGCCCCCGCCGCCTTGAGCGAGGTCAAGCCGTTGCCGCTGTGCGGCGCCGCATAGTTTTCCATCAAGGCTCCGCCAAGCCTTTGATTTTGTGCCAGCGGAGAACTCACGCTCGCACCAGTCTTTCCTGTTGCGACCCATAGGTTTTCCATCGACGGAAGCAGACTTTCATGTCCCGGGCAGCGAAAGCCTGGACCTGTCGCGGAATTCCTCGGTCGGCCGTGATGCCATCTGTGTTCGCCTTTGCGACACGATACGTGGTCAAAGGAGCGGCACAATCCCGCGACAGGTCCAATTCTGAAATCACGAACTCGCGCAGCACCGGCCAAAGTGAAAATTCGCTGCGAACTGCTTCAAAGGCGGCGAACTGCGCATTTTGCCTGCGGCAATCCATAGGAAGGGCGGAAAGCGGCTCTCTGTTTGCGGGATCGTCAAGTGCGGGTTCTATTGCCGTTCGGGGTCCTGGTTCTCTACGAAGTCGGTGTTTCCGCTTCCTGATGGCGTCCGGGAGCTGACCAGCCAGAATGTCATTCGCGAAGTGAGCGTCACGCTCCTTCAGCCGCTTTTGACTGGCTTGATCCGCCGCCGTCCCGAAGGACACTGAACCCGCCCTGTCTCTTGTGGGCGGGATCTCAGTTGGTTGTCAGGTGATAAGTTCCTTTCCCGGTTCAAAGACTGTCTGGTCGCGCCAGATGCACATCATGACGACAGCGAGCTTTCGGGATGCCGCCACTGCGGCTTTCTTGAAGCCCTTCCGATCTTGCAGCCTCTTGGCCCAAGCGCGCAGCTGTGATGGCTTTCTGACCTGGGTGATTAAGGTGGTGGCCGCGGAGTAGAGCAGTCTTCGCAGATCACGATCTCCGCATTTTGATATCCGGCCGGACCAGTCCATGTCTCCAGATTGGTGCCGCCGCGGCGTGAGGCCGAGAAAGGCGCCGACGTCCCTCGATCTCCGGAAACGCTCCGCATTGTCGAGGGTAGCGATAAAGGACAGCGCGACGACAGGCCCAACCCCCGGGACGGTCATGAGGCGGCGGGCAAGGCCGCTTTCGCGTGCGATGAGCCTGAGATCTTCATCCATCGCTTCCGCGGCCGCGCACAGGGTTCTGTGGATCGGAATGAACATGTCAGCCATCACGCCGAGCGCCGGGTCGGTCTGGCCTGCCCCGGCGAGTTGGTCGCGGAAGCCCTGCCGCAGGTTTGCACGGCCTACTGAACCCATGCAGACCCCAAAAACCTTCAGCACGCCTCGAACATGCGCTTCAAGGTCCTTGCGCATCCTGATCAGGCGCTCCCGTGCGCCAATGAGCACGCGAACCCGCTCCGACGCCTCGCTTCTGATGTGAACCCGGCTGAACCAGCCGGTGCGGGCCAGATGCGCCAGCCCTTCGGCATCACCGGTATCGGACTTGTTGATCCGCCAAGACAGCGCCTTGTGCGCCAGGCGGGCATCAATGCAGATGATCGGAAGGCCGCGTTTCTCCAGCTCGCGGGTGAGCCAGATGGCCAGGATGCCACTCTCATGCACCACCCGCTCGGGCTTGGCGGAATGTTCGAAAATAAACGATGCAATCTCGTTCGGATCCGAACTGGTTTCGCCGCGCGCCAGCACCTCGCCATCTTCATCGACAACACAGATCGACACGGATTTGACGGACACGTCCAGACCAACATAATGCAACATGGTCGTTCTCCTTCACGGCTGGTTTTTGCTGAGGCCGATCTTATCGGACCTCGTTCGCCCTGGGAGAGCGGCCGCCGCAAACACACCATGTCATTCGCTGAAATCGCAAATGCACTGGTGGACAGCTGTCTGAGCGGACATTCGTAATAAGCAATGGTTGCGATGCTCTGTGCGGTCAACAATTCATGCAGCTCTCCGCACCGCCGCTCCTGAAGCCAGTGTTCGACAGACTTAACAATTTGAGGCGAAACAAGAACTGAGCGCCGGTTTTACTTGGCTCGTTGCCTCAAGGGTTGGGGAGCATTGTCAATTGAGGGAAACTGAAACCTCCTAATGCAGATCCATGACACCGTAGCAGGTGTACGCTAGGGGCAGGCAATGGCGGCGCAACCTTGGGATGGGGAAGGCTGCAGGTTTGTCCTGCATAAGCTGAGGCATGGGGGAGCTGCAGGGCCTACCGGCCGCAAGCCCTGCCAGCAACCGCCCGGTATAGGTTGCCAGGGCCACTCCTCCGCCGTGATAGCCGAACCCGGTCCAGGCGCGCTGCCAGTCTCCGATCTGACCGGCATAAGGCGTCAGGCCGCGGGTCAGGCAGACCAGACCGCTCCAGTGATGCGCGGTTTCCGCATGTGCCAGAGCCGGGAACATCGTCTCAAAGTTGCGGCGGATCTGGCGCTGCATCCGCTGCGTGGAGCCGGGGGTGATGTTGCTGGTGCCGCGCATCCCGAACAGCACCCGGTTGTCCGGCAGCAGGCGGAAGTAGTGCAGCAAGTTGCGGGTGTCATAGGCGATGCGGCGGGTGGTCCAGCCCTGGGCCTGTTTCTCTACCTCCGTCAGCGGCCGAGTCACCATGATATGCGAGACCACCGGCAAATAGCGCCCGCGCAGCCAGTCCGGCAGGTTGTCGCTGCTGTAGCCATTGCTGGCGATGATCAGCCGGTCCGCTGTGATGCGGCCCGACGGTGTTTCAATGATATAGGTGCCGCCGGGCTGCTCCTGCACCGACAGCGCCGGGGTATGGCCGTGGATCACGGCGCCGGCCTGCTGTGCCAGGCGGGCCAGGCCGGCCGCGTATTTGCCCGGGTTCAGGCCAAAGCCTAGGGGCAGCAGAAACCCGCCGTGGAACCTGCCGCTATTCAGGCCCGCCTGGCGCATTTCCTCAGCTGAAAGCACCTGGCAGTTCACCCCGGCATAGCGGCCGAGACCTGCCGCCATCTCCGGCAGGGCGCGGGCCGCGCGGGCATTGTGGGCAAGGCAGTATTCGCCGTCTTCCTGCACATCGGCCGCGATGCCGCCGGTGGAAGTCAGATCGCGAACCAGTGCGATGGCCTCTTTCTGGGCGCTGTAGAAGGCTCGCAGATCCTCCTCGCCGAAACGGCCGATGATGGCGCTGTCGCCCAGCTTGGCGCCGCCGAAACCGCAAAAGCCGGCATTGCGCCCCGAGGCGCCCCAGCCGGGCTGGGCGGCGTCGATCACCAGCGGCGCCTCGCCATGGTCACGGGCCAGATGCAGCGCGGCACTGAGGCCGGTGTAGCCCGCGCCGATGATGGCCACGCCCGTGCGCCGGTCGCCGTCCAGCGCCGGATAGGCAGGGGCAGCGGGCAGCGTGGCGTTCCAGTAGCTGCCCACGGGGGCCTTGGTGTCATAGGCGTGGGCGTTGTAGATGCGGCGGAGGGTTTTCATGGCGCTGGTCCGTTCCGGCAGCCCCGTCAGGGTGCTGCAATCACCTTGGTTTCGAGGAATTCGAGAATGCCTTCGCGGCCGCCCTCGCGCCCGATCCCCGACATCTTGACCCCACCGAAGGGGGAGCCCGCAGCAAGGAAGGCGCCATTCACATTGACCATGCCGGATTGCAACGCACGGGCAACCCGCGCCGCACGGGCGCTGTCGCCGGTCTGCACGTAGGCTGACAGGCCGTAGGGTGTGTCATTGGCGATCGCGATGGCCTCCTCTTCGCTGTCGAAGGGGATCATCACCAGCACCGGGCCGAAAATCTCCTCCTGCGCGATACGCATGGCGTTGTCCGCATCGGCAAAGATGGTGGGTCGGGCATAATAGCCGGTCTCGAACCCTTCCGGCCTGCCCGGCCCGCCGGCCACCAGCCGCGCGCCTTCGGCGATGCCCGCCTCGATCATCTCCTGCACGCGGGCATACTGCTGCGCGTTGGACAGCGGCCCCATGTGATCGCCAGGCTCCACCGGGTCGCCGACGGTCAATTGCGCGCATTTTGCCTGCGCCAGCTCGACCGCGCGGCCATAGACGCTGCGCTCGACCAGCATCCGGGTGGCGGCGTCGCAGCTTTGGCCGGTGTTGATGAAACAGGCCTCCACCCTTCGGAGATGGCGGTGTCCAGATCGCAGTCGGCAAACACCAGGTTCGGGGATTTGCCGCCAAGCTCCAATGCAACCTTCTTGACGGTTTCCGCTGCATCGCGGGTTACCGCAACACCGCCGCGGGTGGAGCCGGTGAAGGACATCAGGGCGACATCCGGGTGGCGTGACAGCGCAGCACCTGCCACCGGGCCTTCGCCGTGGACCAGGTTGAAAACGCCCGCGGGCACGCCGGCCTCGTGCAGCACCTCGGTATAGAGGATCGCCGACAGCGGTGTCAGCTCGGAGGGTTTCAGCACCATTGTGCAGCCGGCGGCCAGGGCAGGGCCGACCTTCAGCACGATCTGGTTGATCGGCCAGTTCCAGGGGGTGATCAGCCCGCAGACACCAGTCGGCATCCGCACTAGCGTGTCGCCGTTGGGCAGGGTTTCCTCGAAATCGAGCGCCTTCAGATCGGCAATGATGGCCTCCAGATGGTCGATGCCGACCTGCGCCTGCATCTCGCGCGACATGGTGATCGGGGCGCCCATTTCCAGCGAGATGGCTTTTGCGAAATCATCCACGCGGGCGGTGTAGACCTCCAGCACGTGTTCAAGGAGCGCAATGCGGTCCTTGCGGCTGGTGGCGGCAAAGCCGGGCAGCGCGGCCTTGGCTGCGGCCACGGCGGCATCAACGCCTGCTTCGCTGCCAAGCGCCAGGCGGCCAAGGGACTGTTCGGTGGCCGGGTTGATCACCTCCGCCGAGGCGCTGCCGCGGGGGGCGGTCCAGCGGCCGCCGATGTAGAACTGGGACATGTTGTACTGCATTGCCGTATCCATTGAGGTTTGAGAGCGAGTCATGCGGCGGCGGCGGCCGCGCGGTGGTCCTGCTGCCGGCGCCGCTCCTGCCGCCGGTTGGTCAGCGAGGCGGCGATGACGCCAAGGGTGACGATGCCGATCAGCATGGACGAGAGCGCATTGATCTCGGGCGAGACGCCCAGCCGGACCGAGGAATAGAGCTTCATCGGCAGGGTGGTGGAGCCGGGGCCGGAGGTGAAGGTGGCGATCACCAGGTCGTCGAGCGACAGAGTGAAAGAGAGCAGCCAGGCCGAGATCACCGCGGGCGCGATCACTGGCAACGTCACTTGGCGGAAGGCCGAGAACGGCGTGCAGCCCAGATCCAGCGCCGCATCCTCCAGCGACCGGTCGAAGCTGGCCAGCCGGGAAGAGACCACCACCGAGGCATAGCACATGGCAAAGGTCGCGTGGGCTATGGTGATGGTCCAGAAGCCGCGGTCGAGGCCGATGGCGACGAACAGCAAGAGGAGCGACAGGCCGGTCACCACCTCGGGCATCACCAAGGGCGCATAGATCATGCCGGAGAACAGCGTGCGGCCCGGAAAGCGGCCCATACGCACCATGACAACTGCGCTGAGCGTGCCCAGCACCGTGGCCAGCGTGGCCGAGACAAAGGCGATGCGCAGGGTGATCCAGGCGGCCGCCAGATAAGCCTCGTTGTTCAGCACGATGCCGTACCATTTGGTGCTGAAGCCGCCCCAGACGGCGACCAGGCGGGAGTCGTTGAAGGAGTAGATCACCACCAGCAAGAGCGGCAGGTAGAGGAAGGCCAAGCCAAAGGTCAGCGAGGTCAGGTTGAACATGTTGAAGCGGCGGATCATCCCAGTTCCTCCTGATGTTTCTGCTGATGGCGCTGGAACAGCACGATAGGCACGATCAGGATGGTCAGCAGCACGATGGCCACCGCCGCCGCCACGCCCCAGTCGCGGTTGGAGAAGAACTCGAGCCACAGGGTCTTGCCGATCATCAGCGTGCCGGAGCCGCCCAAGAGGTCGGGGATCACAAATTCGCCGATCGCCGGGATGAAGACCAGGAAGCAGCCCGCAACCACTCCCGGCAGCGACAGCGGCAGGGTGATCTGGCGGAAGGCGGCAAAGGCACCGCAGCCGAGGTCTTCGGCGGCTTCCAGGAGCCGGCCGTCGATCCGTTCCAGCGAGGCATAAAGCGGCAGTATCATGAACGGCAGGTAGGAATAGACGATGCCGACATAGACCGCGATTTCGGTGTGCATGATCGCCAGCGGCTGATCAATGAGGCCGAGCTTCATCAGGGTGAGGTTCAGGAAACCCTCGTTCTTGAGGATGCCGATCCAGGCGTAAATGCGGATAAGGAAGCTGGTCCAGAACGGCAGGATCACCAGCAGCAGCAGCGTCTTGCGCCACTCTTGCGGTGCCTTCGCCATGGCATAGGCCACCGGATAGCCGATCATCAGGCAAAGCAGAGTTGCAATGGCGGCGACCTTCACGCTGTTGAGATAGGCCTTGAGGTAGATGCCGTCCTCGGCCAGCCAGAGGAAGTTCTCGAAGTCCAGCGCCGCGAAGGCCGCGCGCAGGCCTGCCAGCCCCTCATCAAGGCTGAAGGTGGGGGCATAGGGCGGGCTGGCCGTGACCGAGTCCGACAGTGCGATCTTGATGACGATCAGGAAGGGCACCAGGAAGAATAGCCCCAGCCACAGATAGGGCAGAAGGATTAGCAGGCGGCGCGGGGCGGATGTGCTCATGGTCCGGCCCTCACGCGTCGACCAGCACGCAAGCGCCCGCGCGCCAGCTGAGCCAGACCCGGTTGTTCCAGTCAATTTCACGGCGCGAGGTCAGGAGCCGGTTGGCCTCTTGCGCGCGGATCAGCTGGCCGCCGTCGAGCCGCACCAGGAAGGTGGAGGCGCTGCCGGTATAGGAGATTTCCTCCACCGTGCCCTCAAACCTGTTCACGTTGGGGGCTTCTGCTGGCTGGTCCTTGGTGACGTGGATCTTCTCGGGGCGCAGCACCAGCGTCTTGCGGGCGCCGGGTGTCAGCACATCCTCGGGCTGCGGGCGGATTGCCAGCCGGGTTCCGCTGTCCCAGCGGGCCAGTGCCAGCTCGCCGTCCATGCCCGCAAGCTCGACGTTGATCAGGTTCACGTTGCCAATGAAATCAGCGACATAGCTTGAGGCCGGGTGTTCATAAATCCGTGCGGGCGTGTCGGTTTGCAGCAGCTTGCCCGCCTTCATCACCGCGATGCGGGAGGAAACGGTCATCGCCTCGTCCTGATCGTGGGTCACGATGATGAAGGTGAGGCCCAGCCGGTCCTGCACGTCCATCAGCTGGAACTGGGTCTCTTCGCGCAGTTTCTTGTCGAGCGCGCCCAGCGGCTCGTCCAGCAGCAGAACCTTGGGTTTTTTAGCCAGCGAGCGTGCCAGCGCCACCCGCTGCATCTGCCCGCCGGACAGCTGGTGCGGCTTGCGGTCCGCGAAGTCTTCGAGTTGCACCAGTGCCAGCATCTCGTCGACGCGGTCCTGGATATCACTTTTCTTCCAGCGCTCCTGTTTCAGGCCAAAGCCGATGTTCTTGGCCACCGACATATGCGGAAACAACGCGTAAGACTGGAACATCATGTTCACCGGGCGCCGGTTGGCGGGGATGCCGGTCAGGTCCTGACCGTCCAAGAGGATGCGGCCCGAGGTCACTTCCTCAAACCCGGCCAGCAGCCGCATCATTGTGGTCTTGCCGCAGCCGGAGGGGCCGAGAAGCGAGAAGAACTCGCGCTCCTGGATGTCCAGGTTCAGGTCCGAGATCGCGGTGAAGCTGCCAAAGGTCTTGGTCACATTCTCGAAGCGGATCAAGGGGGTGCGGTCCGGCGTCAGCGCACTGACGGGTTCGGCCTGGGCGGCGGTACTGGCCGGATCATGGAAATTCATTGTTGCAGGTTCCCCTGTTGCAGGTGCCTGCCGCTGCATGAGCGGGCGCCGCGGCAGGCAAGACAGGTGCGGCCTTGAAGCCGCGCCAAAGCTCATTGGCCGGTGCGGACCTTGGACCAGGTGCGGGTGTATAGACGCTCCGTCTTGCGGTCTTGCAGCACCGGGGTGGTCAGCATCTCCATGGTCGCCTCGGTCGGATAGACGGCGGGATTGCCGGTCAGCTCCGGGTCGATTTCTGCCTGGGCGGTGAGGTTGGCACTGCCGTAGCGGATGAAGTTGGCGTTCTGCGCCGACACCGAAGGCTGCAGCAGGTAGTTCAGGAAGGCATGGGCCTCTTCCACGTTCCTGGCATCGGCCAGGATGGCGAGGCCGTCAAAGTCCAGCAGCGTGCCTTCTTCCGGAATGATGTATTCCAGATTAACGCCATTGTTGGCCTCCTTGGCGCCATCGGCGGCCCAATAGGCGTCGCCGCTCCAGGTCAGGCCGAGGCAGGCATCGCCATCGGACAGCGCGCCGATCATGGCGTCAGTGGAAATCTGGGCGATGTTGCCCCGGATCGCACCGATATGCGCCCCGGCGGCGGTGATCTGATCCTTGTTGCTGGTGTTCGGGTCCTGCCCCATGTCGATCAGCGCGGCGCCGATCACGTCTATGGGCGAGTCCACGATCATCACGCTGCAATCGGCCAGCTTGCCTGAGATCTCCGGGTCAAACAGCAGATCCCAGGACCTGGGGTGGTCGTCGCCCAGCCGCTCTGCAAGCTTGCCGGTGTTATAGGCAATGCCGAATGTCCACCAGTTGTAGGGCACCAGGTATTCGTTGCCGGGATCGAAGGTTTCGATCAGTCCGGCGATCTTGGGCCAGACGTGCTGCAGGTTGGGGATCTTGGATTTGTCGATCTTCTGCAGCACCCCGGCCGAGATCAGCCGCGCGGTGCCGGTGGAGGAGGGAACGATGATGTCATAGCCGGAGCTGCCCGCCAGAACCTTGGTTTCCAGCATCGCGTTTGAATCATAGGTGTCATAGGTGACGTCGATCCCGGTCTCAACCTCGAACGCCTCGATGATCGCTGGATCTAGATAGTCGCTCCAGTTGTAGATCACCAGTTCACCCTCAGCCGCCGCGGCGGCGCCCCAGATGGCGGCTGTTCCGGCCATCAGGCCAGTTCTCAGCTTGGATTTCATGGTTCCCTCCCGTGTTGGGTTTCTGTTTGCTTCTCTTTTGGGATGCGGGCCTTAGGCCCGCTCCTGTTCCAGTTCGAGCCCCTGTTCCAGCAACTCCCGGGTGGCGCGCTGGACGCCTTCGGTCAGCATGTCGAACATGTCGTCGATCTGCGCTTCGGTGATCACCAGCGGCGGCGAGAAGATCGCCATGTTGCCATAGGGGCGGACCATCAGGCCCAGTTCCTGGCAGCGGGCGTCGATCACCGCGCCGATGGTGGCGTCGATCCCGGCGCTGGCTTGGCCCTCACGGGTCAGCGAGCATTCGATGCAGCCCACCAGCCCCATGCCGCGCACATCCACGATCAGCGGCAGCTCCAGCATCTGATGCAGGCGCTTCTGGAAGTGCGGCGTCACCTTGCGGACATGCTCCAGAATGCCGTCGCGCTCGAAGATCTCGATGTTCTTGAGGCCCGCGGCGGCGCAGACCGGATGGCCGGAATAGGTGTAGCCGCTGGTGAAATAGACATCCTTGGAAACATCGCCCTCGATGTCCTTGAACAGCCGGTCCGAGAAGATCGCCGCCCCCATCGGCGCATAGCCCGAGGTCAGCCCCTTGGCGCAGGTGATGATGTCCGGGGTGATGCCGAACAGCTCTTCGGAGGCGAACCAGTGGCCAAGGCGGCCAAATCCGGTGACGACCTCGTCGGAGATGTACAGAACATCATGTTTGCGGCAGACCTCCAGGCAGCGCTTGTGGTAGCCCGCGGGCGGCACGATCACGCCGCCGGAGCCCAGCACCGGTTCGGCAATGAAAGCGGCGGCATTGTCCGCGCCCAGCTCCAGGATGGCGTTTTCCAGGTCCGCCACTTTTTCGTCCAGGAAGGCTTCGATGCTCATGCCTGCGGGACGGCGGAAGGCGTTCACATCCGGCAGGAAATGGGGAAGGACCTGATCGGTGTCGAACCACTGGCGCTCGCTCGGCTTGCCGCTGAGCGAGGCGGTCAGATACGTGCCGCCGTGGTAGGCGTGCGCGCGGGTGATGATCCGCTTCTTGGCGGGCTTGCCCAGCAGGTTGTTGCGGAAGTGGACAAAGCGGATGGCGGTATCAACCGCAGTGGAGCCGCCGGTGGTGAAATAGACCCGGTTGAGGTCGCCCGGCGCCCGTTCGGCAATCGCGTGGGCAAATTCGGCGCTTACCGACGTGGCCTCGCTGAAGGGCGAGCAATAGGCCATCTTGCGGGCTTGTGCCGCCATCGCATCAGCAATCTCGGCGTTACCGTAGCCCAGCTGCATGCACCACATGCCGCCGGGGCCGTCGATCACCTTGTTGCCGTGCTCGTCGTAAACATAGATGCCTTCGGCATACTCGCTGAACGTCCTGTCGGCTTTTCCGGCGCCCTGAACTTCCAGCCCTTCCCACGGATGGAAGTAATTCTCCTTGTCCCAGGTTTTGAAGTTTTCGAAGTCGTTTCCAAGTTTGGTCATCTCGGCCCTCTGTCCGGAGTTGCTGTTTTCATGAATGTACGTTCATACATTAGACGTAAGTGAATGATCGTTCATTGTCGATGGAAATCTGTTGCAATCGCGGGCAAGGTGCTGGAAAGGCAGCGGGCCAGTCGGGAGAATGAGGGGGCGGGCAAATGACAAGTGCCGAAGATACAAGGAAAAAGCGGAAGGTGGACAAGGACCTGCACCGGGAGGTCCTGCTGGACGCCACTGCCAGCGTGATCCTGCGGCACGGCGTGAGCGGCGCAACAATCAGCCGTATCCAGGAGGAATCCGGCCTGTCGCGCGGCATGATCAACCTGCATTTCCAGTCGAAAGACAACTTGATTCGCGAACTCGCGATACACATGACGCGGGAGTACAATGCGGCGTGGCAGAACTTCACCAGCCAAGCACCAGAAGAGGTGAGCACCCCGGAACATGCCGCAGCCCGCCTTCAAGCGCTGTTTGAAACGGATTTTTCGGAAGCAGTTCTGAACAAGCGCAGCGCCCGGCTGACCTTTGCTTTCCGCGCGGAACCTGAATTGCAGGCGCTTGGAACCGGCTATACCGAAACCCGCGGAACCGACCTGCATGACCATGTGCGCAACTGCTGCCATGTGCTGTGTAAGGCTTGCGGCACCCAGGGTGATCCCGAGAAAGTCGCGATGGCTATCATGTCACTGCTGGAAGGGTTGTGGACCGACTTTCACGCCCACCCCGATGAATTCAGCAGGGGAAATGCGGTGGAAATCTGCCAAACCACCGCCCGCGCCTTCTTCCCGGGATACTTCTGAACAGTAAGCACGGGTGGGCCGCCATCTTTTGCAAAGGGGCAGTAAAAGCGAGATTCCCAGGCGCAATATTGGTGACCAAACGCCTGTCATAATGAAAAAAACCTCTGCAACGGAAACTTCGAAGATGTCCACTTTGCAGAAGTTGCATTTCCGAAAACCCGTGGGTGTTGATGTCTGGCTTGGGTCGGTACTACTTCGGCCAAAGGCGGCATTGCGTGTTTCCTGCCAGTTCATATCTCGCGCTGTATTCAGTAATTTGGGCTCAGACCGGCCCAATACTCTGCGGCGCTTCCCAAAGAACAAACAACCGGACAACGGCCATTCAAACCGCCGGTAAGGTTCAGGTGTCAGCGCGGTGCTGATGTCTGGGCATGGCGGGAGGACTGAACGAGCACCTGTTCGCCAACCTGCTCCACGCCCGGGTGTCAATCGGCACGGAACTTTGACCCCCTGTAGGCATCCAAAATTGACCCCCCCCTGTTTGACGTGCGGCTGGCTGGCCCGATGCGGCGCAGTCTCCACACAGCGAAGCCGTATCTGGGTCTGCATCAATGATTGGGCGCACCCGCTCGTCAAAGGATGCCTGATCTGCCCGCGGCGGCAATCGATGCCCGAAGATACGGAACAGCCCGCGGATCTCGTTCGCCAAGTCGATAAACTTCCGCTGGACTGCCTTGCGGCTGCTGAAGATCTCACCGTCTGCTTTCCTCCTGGCCTTTCTGCCGAATTTCGAAAGTGATCGCGGACGAGACCGCGATCGCTTGCAAAGATGTCAGCCGCGCCTCCGCTCCGCTCTATAACGCGCCTGGCATTTTCCGTTTGATTGGTCCGCCTGCCATCCGGCCGGCAATCTGAACACGGCTTCTGATGCAGCTCGCGCCTCAGCCTCCACGGAGAAATCCGGTTCCTCCCGCGCCAGGCGCGGCCCCCTCCCGATTTCACCGCTCCGGCGCATCCTGTCATTTCGCGGGTGTCAGATCACCGTCCGGCCGCAGTCCGGGCTGCGCCCACCCTGCTTTGCCCTCCGGAAGACACGAGGTCTTTCGAAGTCAAAATCAGGGAAAGCTTCGCCACTGGCGGAACAGGAGGCGCGAACGGGGATGTAGGAGACACGGAAAAAGGAAAGGGTCTGCCGCAAATGGTAAAGCTATGTGTCGCCCGGCAGCCGCCCTCAGCGCTCGGTGATCAGAACCCCGTCCGCGACCGCCTCGCCTGGGTGCAGGATCACCCGCTCGCCCGGCTCCAGCCCCTCCAGAACCTCAGCCACCTGGCCGTTGCGCCGCCCCAGCGTCAGCGGCCGCACCGCGGCGCGCCCGTCCGCCGCCACAAAGGCCGCCCAGCCGCCGCCGTCCCGGAACAGCGCGCTGACCGGGATCCGCAGCACGTCCTCCGCCTCCCACTCGATGATGCGGGCAAAGACCGAAAACCCCTCGCCTAGGCTGGTGCGCTGCGCCTTCGGCGTCACCAGGTCAAAGAACACATCCACCCGCTGCTCCTCGATCCCGAGCGCCGAAACCTTGGTGCGCGCCACCGGCTCGATCCGGTCCAGCACCGCCTCCAGCGGCCCAGGCCCGCCCCAGCGTTCGATGCTGGCGCGGGCGCCCGGCGCCAGCCGCACCGCGTCCGAGGACAAGAGATCGGCCACCAGCTCCAGATCCTGCGGATCGCCGATGGTGACCAGCAGATCGCCGGGCAGCACCGGGCGTTCGCTGATGGTGACCACAGACAGCACCACCCCGTCCGCCGGCGCGGTGATGCGGATGCAGCAGCTGTCCGGCACTTCCGCCCCCGCTTCGGGCAGGATCAGCGCCGCCTGCGCCCGCGCCAGGGTGCTTTGCGACATGTCCACCCTTGCGCTCGCCGCCTCCTCCCCGGCGGCGGCCACCGCCAGCCGCTGGGTGGCGTCCTCCAGCCGCGTCAGCGAGGCGACATTGCGCTCCGCCAGCGCCTTCACCCGCTCAAACTGGCTTTGCGCCAGAATGCGGTCCTCGATGGCCTTCTGCAGATCGGCGCGCGCCACATGCAGCGCCGCCTGCGCCTCCTGCAGCGTTGCCTGCGCCTGCGCCCGGGTGCGCGCATCCAGCAGATGCGGCCGGGCAGGCTCGACAATGGCGACCAGGGTTTCGCCCGCTGTCACCCGGTCCCCCGCCCGCACCGGCGAGCGGCGCGCGGTGCCCGCAATCGGCGCCGCCACCTCGAACAGGTCGCGGACCCGGGTTTCGCCATCGGCGTCAATGGTGATCTCCATCCGGCCGCGCGTCACCTCATGCAGGTCCACCGCGGCCGGCTCCTCCCGCAGCGCCACATAGAGCAGCGCCGCCAGCACACCGCCGCCGGTCACGTACAAAAGCAGGCTGCGCAGGTTCGCAATCATCTCTCACTCCCTGGTTTTCATCACCGCCACAAGGTCCATCCGGTCCAGCCGCCGCCGCACGATCAGCACCGAGCACAGCGCCGCCGCCAGCACGATCAGGCTGGCGCTGGCAAAGGCCGCAGGCTCCAGTACCAGCGGTATCGTGTAAACGTCGCTGGAAAAGTTCTCCACCGCCAGCCGCGCGATCGCCGCACCGATCAGCCAGCCCGGCGGCTGCGCCAGGAGCGCCAGCAGCATCATCTCCCCCGCCAGGATGAAGGAGACCTCGCGGCGCGAGAACCCCAGGATGCGCAGGCTGGCCAGCTCGCGGGCACGTTCCGACAGCTGGATGCGGGCGCCATTGTAGGCAACGCCGATGGTGATCAGCACCGCAATGGTGATGTAGACCATGTTCATCACAATCACCTGCTGCGCGATGACCTCCCGGAACGACCGGCGCATGTCGGTCATCACAGGCACCCCGGCCACTGCGGGCAGCGCCTTGAGACGGGTGAACAGCGCGTCCTGCCGGCTGGGGTCGATGGCAATGCTGGCAGCCGAATACTGCGGCGCCTGCCGGAACAACGCGTTCAGGCTGGCATGATCCATATAGGCGCCCAGCCCGAAATACTGCTTGACCGTGCCCGTCACCGGCAGCTGCCGGGTCTCGCGCCGGCCGCTGGTGAACTGCACCTCCACCAGCGTTCCGGGCACCGCGCCCAGCTGCTCCGCCAGCCGCTCGCTCAGCAGGATGCCGCCGGGGCCCGCGTTTGCCACACTGCCGTCGCTGGCCACCACCCGGCTTAGATCCGGGTCCGGCACCCGCGCCTCGATCGTCACCCGCTTCATCCGCGGCCCGTGCCGCAGGATGGCCGCCGCATACTGCTGCCCCTCCGCCTGCAGAACACCGGGCAGGGCGCGGATCTCCTCCAGCACGCTTTCCGGCTGATCCTCGGTGAACATCACCACCGCATCCTGCCGGTTGCTCTGGTAAAACGCCGTGTCCATGATCTCGTCCAGCGCATCCGCAAAGAAGGACGAGGCCACCACAGATGCCACCGCCAGCGCCAGCCCCAGCCCGGTCATCGCGCTGCGCAAGGGCCAGCGCAGCAGGCTGCGCAGGATCATGACGGCAGGCTGTGACAGCCGCAGCTGCCGCATCAGCCGGTCCGCCGCCGAATGCTTGAACCGCGGCGGCGCGGGCGGCTGCATCGCCACCGCCGGCGCCAGCCGCGCCGCCCGCAGCGCCGCGCGCGCCGCCCCTGCGGTGGTGGTCAGCAGCGCCGCCAGCGCCGACAGCGCATAGGCCCAGGGCGACACCCGGTAGATCAGGAACGGAAAGTCAAAGTAGAAGGCATACTGGCGGGCCAGCAGCTGCGCCAGCCAGGTGCCCGCGGCCCAGCCGATCGCAATCCCCGCCAGCGCCACCAGCGCCGCCAGCATCAGATAGTGCAGGCAGACCTCCGCATCGGAATAGCCCACCGCCTTCAGCAGGCCGATCTCGCTGCGCTCCAGCGCCACGATCCGGCCCATCACCATGCTGACCAGAAATGCCGAGATGCCAAAAAAGATCGGCGGCAGCACCATCGCGGTGCCCTTCATCTGGCTGATCTCCGCATCGACAATCGCGTGCGAGCCGTGCTGCGCCCGCCCCACGGCGCCCTGTCCGCCATAGGGCTCCAGCAGCTGATCCAGCCGCGCGATCACCTCCTCTTCCTGCACCCCGCGCGCGGTCTTCAGCGTCAGGTCATTGAAGGCGCCCGCCATGTCATAGGCGGCCTCCGCCTCCTCCCGCCGCATCCAGATGATGCCAAAGGACAGGTTATCGGGCATCAGCGCGCCCGGGCCCAGCGTATAGATGAACTCCGGCGACAGCGCGGTGCCGGTCACCGTCAGCCGCCGCTGCTGGCCGTTCAGATTGGCCCGGAAATGATCCCCCGGCTGCAGCCCGTTAGCCAGCGCGAAGGGCGCGTTCACTGCAACCTCCCCCGGCAGCTGCGGCCAGTGGCCGCTGCGCAGCACCGGCAGGTTCAGCTGCGGCGGGCCGCTCTCCGGCAGCGACAGGATGCGCCCCACCGCGCCCTTGGCCCGTCCCGGCATGTCGAGGTTGGCATAGCCGCTGACCCGCGCCTCCAGCGCCAGAACCCCCTCCACCGCGGCAATCTCCGGCAGCAGGCTGACCGGCGCGCGGCGCGCCATGGCAAAGACATCGGCAAAGCGGTTGCGCCCGTAATAGGCCTCCTGCGTGCCCTGCAGCGCCTGATACATGCCCACCGCCGTCAGCAGGATCGCCACCCCGCAGGCCAGCACCATGGCAATCGCCAGCGCCTGCACCCAGAGCCGTTTGAAATCCCGCAGCAGCTTCCGGTCCAGTGCCTGCATGGCTCACCAGCTGATGTCGGCGGGCGCCAGCCGCGTGGTGTTTTCCTGGATGCGGCTGATCCGCCCGTCCTGGAAGTAGATCACCCGGTGGGCGATCTTCTGGATGTCGGCGTTGTGGGTGATCACCACCGTTGCGGTGCCGAAATCGCGGTTGATCTGGTGCAGCGCCTCCAGCACCTGAATGCCGGTCTTGCTGTCCAGCGCGCCGGTCGGCTCGTCGCACAGCAGCACCCCGGGGCGCTTGGCAATGGCGCGGGCAATCGCCACCCGCTGCTGCTCGCCGCCCGACATCTCCGCCGGGAAGTGGTCCATCCGGTGGCCCAGCCCCACCAGCTCCAGCGCCTCGGCGGCAGGCATCGGATCGCGCGCCACATCCGTGACCAGCTGCACGTTCTCGCGCGCGGTCAGGCTGGGCACCAGATTGTAGAACTGAAAGATGAAGCCGACATGGTCGCGCCGGTAGCGGGTCAGCTCCCGGTCCCGCATCGCCGTCAGCTCCAGATCGCGGAACCAGACCCGCCCGTCCGTCACATGATCCAGCCCGCCCAGGATATTCAGCAGCGTCGACTTGCCGCTGCCGGAGGGGCCAAGCAGCACCGCCAGCTCGCCGCCGGGCAGCTCCAGATCGACACCCGCCAGCGCATGCACCTTGGCGCCGCCGGTGTCATAGACCTTGGTCACACCCTTCATGGTAAAGACGGGATCCGCCACAGCCGCCCTCCTTTCGCGGCGATACTGCCACAGGCGGCTGCGGCGCGGAAATGATCTGCCTCAACCTTTCCGGCAGGCGCCGCCGGGCCGCGCCTGCGCCGGGCGGCTTGCGCAATTCATTTCGACTCGCTATCTATTGCGGATGGACCAGACCGCCCGCATCCCCGAGCTGATCAGCCGCCTCGCCCGCCTCGACGCCGGCGAAAGCTGGGCGGCAGAGCTGAACCCGGCGCAGCGGGCCGCGCTGGACTATCTCTCCCGCGCCAACCGGTTTTCCCGCAGCCCCTCGCACGTGGCCGCCTATCTTGGCAGCACCCGCGGCACCGTCTCGCAAACGCTCAAGGCACTGGCGCAGAAGGGCTATGTGGAGGAGGAGCGCTCCGACACCGACAAGCGGGTGATCCGCTTTGCCCTGACCGCACAGGGCGAGCAGGCCACCGCCCTGCCCCGTGCCCTGGCAGACGCCGCGGCGGCCCTGCCCCCGGCGGACCGGACCGCGCTGCAGGCGGCACTGGAACAGATCCTGGGCCGCATGATTGCACAGAACGGAGGCCAGCCCTTCGGCCTTTGCCGCGCCTGCAAGCATTTCGCGCCGGACGGCCCGGGCGGCTTCTGCCGCCTGCTGGCGGAGCCGCTGTCGCCCGAAGACACCCGCAAGATCTGCCACGAACAGGTGCCCGCATGACCCCAACGCCCCCCGCGTCCCGCATCGCCGGGCTGTTCCTCGGCTCGGTCGCCGAGCGCTGGCCCGGCCGCCCGCCCTCCGCCATCGCCAAGACCCGCGCGGACGGTCTGCAGCAGATCACCGAACTGGGCTTCACCGGCGACGCCCAGGCCGATCCGCAAAACCACGGCGGCCCGGACAAGGCGATCCACCAGTATCCCTCGGACCACTATCCGCAGTGGATCGCCGAGGGCCAGATTCCGGAGGGCACCGTCCCCGCCGCCTTTGGCGAAAACATCGCGGCGCTGGGGATGACAGAGACTAATCTCTGCATCGGCGACATCCTGCGGCTGGGCACGGCGGTGGTGCAGATCAGCCAGGGCCGCCAGCCCTGCTGGAAGGTCAGCCAGCACACCGGCAACCCCAAGATGGCCTATCTGTTCCAGAAAACCGGCCGCACCGGCTGGTACTATCGCGTTCTTGAAACGGGCCAGGCCGAAGCCGGCAGCGCCATCACCCTGATCGAACGCCTGCACCCGGACTGGAGCGTCGGACGCGTCACCCGCCTCCGCCTCAGCCGCAAGGCCACACCGCAGGAAGCTGCGGCGCTGGCGCAGCTGCCCGAACTGGCCGAGGGCTGGCGCCAGGCCTTTGCCCGCATGGCAGAGGGCGACACGGCAGAGGACACCAGCGCCCGGCTGCTCGGCAGCTGATCCGCGCCCCGGCGCAAGCCGGGACGCAGCCCTGTTGCGGCAGGGTCAGCCCAGCACGGCCCCGACCGCCCGCACGGTGGCCGCAACCACCTGATCGGCCTCGGCCCGCGTCAGGCAGAACGGCGGCGCAAAGCCCAGGATATCGCCCTGCGGCATGGCCCGCGCGATCACCTTGTCCTGCTCCAGCAGCTTGGCCGAGATCTGCGGCCCGATCTTGTCGGCGGCATCAAAGAACGTGCGGCTCTCCTTATCCTTCACGAACTCCACCGCGCACAGCATCCCCTCGCCGCGCACGTCGCCCACATGGGCATGGCCCGCCAGCGCCTCTGCCATGGTGGCATTCAAATAGGCCCCCACCTCACCGGCATTGCTGACAAGGTTCAGCTCATCGATCAGCTTGAGGTTCGCAACCCCCGCCGCCGCCCCGATCGGGTGCGCCGAATAGGTCCAGCCGTGGCCGATAGGGCCGTTCTCGTCGGTGCCCTGCTCCAGCACCTTCCACACCTTGTCCGAGACGATAGAGCCACTGAGCGGCGCATAGGCCGAGGTGAGGCCCTTGGCGATGGTGATGATATCCGCCTCGATCCCGTAATGGTCCGAGCCGAACATGGAGCCGAGACGCCCGAAGCCGGTGACAACCTCATCGGCTACCAGCAGAATGTCATGCTTCCTCAGCACGGCCTGAATGGCCTCCCAGTACCCCGCAGGCGGCGGCACGATGCCGCCGGTGCCCAGCACCGGCTCGCCAATGAAGGCCGCGATGGTGTCCGCGCCCTCGCGCTCGATCAGCGCTTCCAGCTCGGCGGCGCAATGGGCCACGAACTGTTCCTCGCTCTGGTCCAGATCCGCACGGCGGTAATAGTAAGGCGCCTCGGTGTGAATGACCTGGTCCACCGGCAGATCGAACTTCTTGTGGAACAGCTCCAGCCCGGTCAGCGAGCCGGTAACCAGCCCGGACCCGTGGTAGCCGCGCCAGCGCGAGATGATCTTCTTCTTTTCAGGACGCCCCAGGATGTTGTTGTAATACCAGATCAGCTTCACGTTGGTCTCATTCGCGTCCGAGCCGCCGAGGCCGAAATAGACCTTGGACATATTCGCTGGCGCCCGGTCCAGGATCATCTTGGCCAGCGTGATCGAGGCTTCGGTGCCATGCCCGACATAGGAATGGTAATAGGCCAGCTCCCGCGCCTGATCTGCGATGGCCTCGGCAATCTCCTGGCGGCCATAGCCCGCGTTCACGCAGTAAAGCCCGGCAAAGGCATCCAGCAGCTTGTTGCCGTCGCGGTCCTCGATGAACACGCCGGAGGCGGTCCTGATGACCCGGTTCGGGCTTTCGCCGCGGACGTGCTGGGCCAGATGGGTGGAGGGGTGAAAGAAGTTCTCGCGGTCCCACTGGTCAAGCTGGTCGTTCTTCAGCATCGGATTTTCCTTCCATTTGCGTTCTGCGGCCAAGAATTTTCAAAAATTCTTGGCAAAAATCTTCGAAGATTTTTGTCTGTCACGCCCAGTCGCGGCAGACATATTTGACCTCGGTGAACTCCTCCATGCCCAGCCGCGCGCCTTCGCGGCCCAGGCCGGACTGTTTGGTGCCGCCGAACGGGATCGGCGCGCCGGTCACCTTGGTGCGGTTCACCGCCACCATGCCGTATTGCAGCGCCCGGCTCAGCCGGTAGATGCGCCGCGGATCGTGGCTGTGGACATAGGCCACCAGCCCGTATTCGCTGTCATTGGCGCGCGCCACCACCTCCTCCTCGGTGTCAAAGGGGGTGATAGGGGCAACCGGGCCAAAGGTCTCCTCCGACATGATCAGCGCCTCCGCCGGCACATCGGTCAGCACCGTCGGTTCATAGAAAAGCGGCCCCAGCGGATGCCGCCTGCCGCCGCAGGCCAGCGTTGCGCCCTTGGCCAGCGCGTCCGCCACATGCGCCTCCTGCTTCTGCACCGCCTTTTCATTCATCAGCGGGCCGAGGTCGCAATCCTCCATCCCCCGGCCGAGGGTCAGCGCCTGCGCGGCCTTGGTGAACCTGGTGCAGAACTCGGCATATACGGCCCGTTCTACAAAAATCCGGTTGGCGCCCAGGCAATCCTGCCCGGAGGTGGCGAATTTCGCCTTGATGGTTTCGCTGACAGCCTTGTCCAGATCGCAGCCCTTGAAGACGATCACCGGCGCATGGCCGCCCAGCTCCATCACCAGCCGCTTCACGGTGCCGGCGGACTGGCGGTACAACAGCCTGCCCACTTCGGTGGAGCCGGTGAAGGACAGCGCCCGCACCCGCGAGTCAGCGGTCCAGGGCTCCACCACGGTGGCGGCCTTGCCCGTCACCACGTTGAACACCCCCGGCGGAAAGCCCGCGCGCTCTGCCAGCTCCGCCAGCGCCAGCGCGCTGAACGGCGTCTCGCCCGACGGATGCGCCACCACGGTGCAGCCCGCGGCCAGCGCGGCGGCAGCCTTGCGGGTCAGCATCGCCGAGGGGAAGTTCCACGGCGTGATCAGCGCCGCCACCCCCACCGGCTCGCGCCACAGCTCGACCTCGGCGTCCGGCAGATGGCTGGTCACGCCTTCGATATTCGGGCGCTTGGCCTCCTCGGCATAGAACTCCACAAAGGCCGCGCCGTAGTCGATCTCGCCGCGCGCCTCCGACAGCGGCTTGCCCTGCTCCAGCACCATGATGCGGGCGAGGTCTTCCTTGTGTTCCAGCTGCAGCTCATACCAGCGCCGCAGAATGGCCGCGCGCTGTTGCGGCAGCAGCCCTGCCCAACCCGCAAACGCCGCCTGCGCCGCATCCACCGCGGCAGAGGAATCCTCTGCCGTCAGGCTCGCCACATGGCCCAGTTCGGTGCAATCGGCCGGGTCGCTGACCGGAAAGGTCTCGCCATTGCCCGCAGCGCGCCACTTGCCGCCGATGTAGGAAAAAGAGCGCACCAGAGCCTTGTCGGCAATGTCCGCACGGGCAGAGAGAGCGGTCTCTGTCATGATTGTCCTCCTCACGTCTTGCAGAGGAGTGTGCCTGTCCGCAGCAGAGGAAGTGACTGAAGTTCAGGCGCGCCGCAGAAGAAACCGCTGCCAGACAGGTGCTTTGGCGCGGGGTTCACCCCTGCCCCAGCAGAACATCCAGCGGCGGCGCGCCCGCGCCCTTCACCGGCTTCGTCACCACATAGGTGAAATAGCGGCTGAGGCCGATGCGGGCGTCCAGCATCTCGTCGATCAGCCGCTGATAGGCGTCGATGTCGCGGGTGACGATCTGCAAGAGGTAGTCGAACCCGCCCCCCAGCGCCCAGCAGGCGGTGACCTCGTCATAGCGCTGCATCGCCGCCTCAAACGCGCGGAAACTGGCGGCGGTGTGGTCGGCGATTTCCGCCGCGACAAACACCGTCACATGCGGCGCCAGCTTGCGCAGGTTGATGCGGGCGCCGTAGCCCTCGATCAGCCCCGCCTGCTCCAGCTTCTTTAGCCGGTCCCAGCAGGGCGTCGGCGACAGGCCGATCCGGTCGGCCAGCGCGGCCTTGTGATGCGCCCCTCGGTCGAGAGCACGCGCAGAATGTCGAGGTCGCGCTGATCCAGTTGCATGCCGTCCGCCCTATCAGCCGCCGCAGACGCGACAA
>NZ_CP041163.1:0-32785 GCF_006740765.1 Leisingera aquaemixtae | reverse complement strand
GGCAGGCCCTCGGGACGGTAGGGGCGGTATTCCTTGGTGCTGATACCTTCCTCCGCGAAATGGTCGCGCAGTTTCAGCACCTCCTCCAAGGTGAACCATTTGGAGCCGCTGGCGCCCTCCCCTGGGGCAGGTCGGGTTCTTGTTCAGAACCCGGCGCAGGTGGGCGGGGGCGACGGGGATCAGGTAGCGGCAGACCTCCCAGGTGGAGAATTTGCGCAGCCGCTTGCGCCCGTCGGGCGCGTAGCCGCGCTTGGCCAGATCATCGCGGCCCCGGCCCGCAAAGGCGGCGGCCTTGGCGAATCTGGCGGTGTCGACCATCTCGCCCAGCTTGGCGGCTGCCGCTGCCGGATCCAGGTTGAAATAGGGCGGCAGGGGAGTGTCCGGTTTTTTTGCCATGTCTCGTGTGCCTCGGTAAAATCGCCTGTTTGGCGTGTTATCACCGGTTTTGTCGCACATCCGGGGCAGAGTGTGAATCATTATCTGGCAGCGCATCTGTTTTCCGCAGCCGTCCGTAATCAGCGGAATATATGAGTCTTTTCCCCGAAAAACACTATCGCACAAACAGGTTGAAATGTTGTGAATCTTTGATTCAGTTTAGAGTCTTTAGGGGAGATAACCGTAATTATATCAAACGGTTATATATGTTTGGGGACCCGCATCCGGGGGCAAAGGAACCCGTTTGCAGGAGCATGGGTACCTGTCTGCGGGAGCAAGGGTCCCGATTCGCGGAGGACGGGCACCCGTGCCCCTGAGGCCCGAATCGGCCCGTTTGAGCGCCCGGAACAGCCGTAAACCGGGGGATTTCGGCGGTATCCGGGGCCTGTAAACGCCGGTCCGGTCTTAAGGTACCCGTTTCCGGGATGGCCTTCTCCTGTAAACGGGTCCCCAAGCCGGGATTGAGCGCGGGTTCCTTTTGGGCCATAGTCAGTCCAGAGCAGAATCCCCGCAAGAGCGTCAAGCCGCCAGGGGCAAGAGGGCAGGGCGATGGATCCAGACGATATCCCGCACAGCAAGCTGACCGGGCCGTTGCGCCGGGGGTCGGTAAAGAAGAATGTCGCCGCGATCCATGTCTCGGGCAAGCTGACGCTGTTGCAGCGCAAGCTGTCGAATGTGCTGCTGCTGAATGCCTATGACGCGCTGATCTCCAAGCCCAAGCACCAGATCGACGCGCAGACGCTGTGCATGATGGTGGGTTATAACTCCAACGATATGGAAACCCTGAAGCAGTCGCTGCGCAGCCTGGCGGAGACGGTGGCGGAATGGGACATGCTGGATGAGAACGGCAAGCAGGAGTGGGGGGTGAGCTCGCTGCTGTCCTATGCCAAGCTGCAGGGCGGGGTGTGCGAATACGCCTACAGCCCGGCGCTGGCGGAGAAGCTGCACGATCCCAAGGTGTTTGCCCTGATCAACCTGAACATCCAGCGCCGGTTCACCAGCGGCCACGCGCTGGCGCTGTATGAGAACTGCTACCGCTTCGTGCGGACAGGCTCGACCGGCTGGTGGACATTGCGCTGTTCCGCCGCCTGATGGGGGTGGAGGGCAGCGCCTATTACGAGAGCTTCAAGCACCTGAACGCCAAGATTATCAAGCCGGCGGTGGCGGAGGTGAACAAGACCTCCAACATCCTCTTGACGCCGGAGTTCAAGAAGATGGGGCGGCAGGTGGCGGAGGTGCGGTTCCTGATCAAGGAGAACCCGCAGCTGGCGATGCTGGATATTGATGATGGCGCCGGGGTGCGGCAGGGGCGGTTTACGGCCAGCTGATGGCGCTGGGGGTCAGCGACCGGCTGGCGCGGCAGTGGATTGCCGAGCATGGCGAGGACTATGTGGCCGAGAAGGTCGGCTATCTGAAGGGGCGCAAGGGGGTGGACAGCCCGGTGCGTTACCTGAGCGCGGCGCTGCGGGATGACTATAAGGACGTGCCCGAGGCGGTGAAAGAGGTGCCGCCGGAGGTGCTGGCCGCGGCCGAGGCGCGCAAGGCGGCAGAAGCGGAGGCGGCGCGCCAGGCGGCGGCGGAGGATGCGGCCAAGGCGCAGGAGCGCGCGCGGAGGGCGCAGCGGCTGGAGCGGATCCGCGATCTGGCCGCCAGCCGCTCGCCCACCCAGCGGGATGCCGACAAGCGGCTGTTCCTGAGCCGGCTGGAAGATGAGATCGACCGCGAGGAATTCCGCAACCGCGGCTGGGGTGCGGCGCTGCTGGCCAGCCAGATGGCGGAATTCTGGGAGGAACTGATACCCGGCGCGTTCGAGGAACTGGCCGGGTAGGGCAGGGGGCCGGCGGAAACCGCTATTGTGTCAGAGCGAGGCGGCGGCGCGGCTGGCCTGGTCGTAATGGCCGGAGAGCGCGCGCAAGCTGCGGGCCAGCTCGCGCAGGTCCTTGCCCGGCAGGTCGGCGGCGGACAGCCCGTCCAGCAGGCACTGGCGGCGCACGTCGCGGTAGGCCGAGCACAGTGCTGCGCCCTCGGCGGAGGTGCGGTAGAACACTTCCTTGCCGCGCTTTTCCGAGGCCAGCAGCCCGGCTTTCAGCAGCTTGCGCAGCCCGTAGTTCACGGTGTGGCTGTCCTCGATGTTGAGCAGGAAGCAGATGTCGGACAGGCGCTTGTCCTTGCCGCGGTGATTGACGTTGTGCAGGATCAGGATTTCCAGCGGGTTCAGATCCGGCTGGCCGGCCGCCGCCATGCAGCGGGTCATCCAGCGGGAGAACGCGTTGGAGGCGATGATCAGGCCGAATTCCAGCTCCGACAGTTCCCAGCCTTCGCCTTCGGCCAGGTGGCGGGAGGAGACGATTCGGCGGGAATCCGGTTTCTTTTCGGCCATTCTTGCACCCTTCTTTGTTGATAAAACCCCGGCGTTTTATCTGCATGTGGTCATAAAACGGCAAAGTATCAAGGAGATCAAGCAGGCCGTGGTGCTGGCGGCGGCGGCGGCGGGCCAGGTGCGGGCCGGACGGTGTATATTGGCAAAACGTTGACAAATTATCAGCGTTATGGGTACGATATTGCAATATTTCGCTTTGGGAGGAAATTATCATGAAGATCACCCGTTTGCTGGGCGGCGCCGCCGTTCTGATTGCCGGTCTGTCTGTTCCGGCGCTGGCCGCGACCTGGGACATGCCGACGCCCTATCCGGACGCCACGTTCCACACCAAGAACATCGCCGAGTTCGCCAGCGACGTGGCCGAGGCGACCGAGGGCGGGCTGGAGATCAAGGTCCATTCCGCCGGTTCGCTGTTCAAGCACCCGGAAATCAGCAAGGCGGTGCGCAGCGGCCAAGTGCCCGCGGGCGAGTTCTTCCTGTCGCTTCTGGCCAATGACAACCCGGCGTTCGGTGCCGACTCGCTGCCGTTCCTGGCGACCAGCTATGAAGAGGCCGAGCGGCTGTGGGCGGCGCAGAAGGATGTGATCGGCGGGCTGCTGGACGAGCAGGGGCTGATGGCTCTGTACGCTGTGCCGTGGCCACCGCAGGGGCTGTACACCACCAAGGAAATCAACAGCGTCGAGGATCTGGCGGGCTTGAAGTTCCGCACCTACAACGCGACGCTGGAGCAGTTCGCCAACCTGGCGGGCGCGGCGCCGACGCAGGTTGAGGTGCCGGACATTCCGCAGGCCTTCAGCACCGGCCGGGTCGAGGCGATGATCACCTCGCCCTCTACCGGCGTGAATTCGAAGGCCTGGGACTTCCTGAGCCATTACACCGACATTCAGGCCTGGATCCCGAAGAACATCGTGGTGGTGAACAAGCGCGCGTTCCGCCGCCTGGATGAGGCGACCCAGACCGCCATCCTGGAGGCCGCGGCAGAGGCCGAGGCGCGCGGCTGGGAGATGAGCCGGGCCGAAACCAGCAGCCAGATCGAGGTGCTGAAGGAAAACGGCATCACCGTGGTTGAGCCGTCGCAGCAGCTGATGGAAGGCCTGCGCGCGATTGGCGCCGAGATGCTGGAGAATTGGAAGGGCGAGGCCGGGGAGGCCGGCGCCACCCTGCTGAACGCCTACCAGCAGTAATTGCAACATGGCCGGACGCCGGGGGCGGCGTCCGGTCTCCTGGGGAGGAGGGGCGGCGATGCGGCCTGTGCTTGATTTCATCTACCGTGCGGCCGGGGGCCTGGCAGCACTGTTTATCGTGGCCATCGTGGCGCTGGTTTTTGCGCAGGTGTGCCTGAACCTCGCGGACAAGATCGCGGCGGCGCTGACCGGAACCGGGGTGGGGCTGACGATCCCGTCTTATGCGGATTTCACCGGCTTTTTCCTGGCCGCCTCGACCTTTCTGGCGCTGGCCTATGCGCTGCGGGCGGGGGGCCATATCCGGGTGACGCTGGTGACCAACCGCTTGCCCGCCGCCGCCCACCGCGCGGCGGAGCTGGGGGTGATCCTGCTGGCGCTGGCGATGAGCGGCTTTGCCACCTGGTACATGGGGCTGCTGCTGCTGGAATCGCTGGAGTTCGGCGACCGCAGCGCGGGTATGGTGTCGGTGCCGCTGTGGCTGCCGCAGGCGCCGGTGGCGCTTGGCCTTGCGATCCTCACCCTGGCGCTGGCGGACGAGCTGATCTCCGTGCTGCGCGGCGCGCTGCCCTCCTGGGAGGGCAAGGGCGAAAATCTTCTGAGCGAATAGGGGATCACCATGTCGGTTGCCGCGCTTTCCATCATTCTTCTGGTCCTTCTGTTTCTGTTCCTGGGCGCTGGCCTGTGGGTGGCCTTTGCCCTGCTGGGCGTGGGCATCGCCGCGATGGCGCTGTTCACCGAGGCGCCGCTGGGGCTGGTGATGGCCACCACCATGTGGGGCCACAGCAATTCCTGGGCCTTGGCGGCGCTGCCGCTGTTCATCTGGATGGGTGAGATCCTGTTCCGCTCGCGCCTGTCGGAGGACATGTTCACCGGGCTGTCGCCCTGGATGAACCGGCTGCCGGGGCAGCTGTTGCATGTGAACGTCTTTGCCTGCGGGATCTTTGCCGCGGTGTCAGGGTCGTCTGCCGCCACGGCGGCCACCATCGGCAAGCTGTCGATCCCCGAACTGTCGCGCCGCGGCTATCCCGAGAAGCTGGTGATCGGCACCCTGGCGGGCTCTGCCACGCTGGGGCTGCTGATCCCGCCGTCGATCATCCTGATCGTCTATGGCGTGGCGACCGAGCAATCCATTGCCCGGCTGTTTGTTGCGGGCGTGCTGCCCGGCGTGCTGCTGGTTGGGCTGTTCGTGGGCTATGTGGTGGTCTGGGCGCTGCTGAACCGCAGCCAGCTGCCGACCGAGGACATTGCCGCCACCTTCCGCGAGAAGCTGAAGCGCGCCCGCAGGCTGGTGCCGGTGGTGCTGCTGATCGGCGGGGTGATCGGCTCGATCTATGCGGGCATCGCCTCGCCCACCGATGCGGCGGCCGTGGGGGTGGTGCTGGCGCTGCTGTTGTCGTGGCAGTCCGGCTCGCTCACCCGGCAGAGCTTTACCGAGGGGCTGATGGGGGCGACCATCACCTCCTGCATGATCGCCTTTATCCTGGCGGGGGCGTCGTTCCTGACGGTGGCGATGGGCTTCACCGGCATTCCGCGCATCCTGGCGGAGTGGATCGGCTCGCTGAACCTGTCGACCTTCACGCTGCTGGCGGCGCTGACAATCTTTTTTGTGATCATGGGCTGCTTCCTCGACGGGATTTCGGTGGTGGTTCTGACGGCTTCGGTGATCATGCCGATGGTGCTGGAGGCGGGGATTGACCCGCTGTGGTTCGGCATCTTCCTGGTGATCGTGGTGGAGATGTCGCAGATCACGCCGCCGGTCGGGTTCAACCTGTTTGTGCTGCAGTCGCTGACCGGGCGGGACATTCTGACCGTGGCCAAGGCGGCGCTGCCGTTCTTCTTTCTGATGGTCCTGGCGCTGGTGCTGATCGTGCTGTTCCCGTCCATCGTGACCTTCCTGCCGGAGCAGATGTGATGGCTGAGGAGCGCGCAGCACCGCCTGCCCCCGACATTCGCACGGTGGGGGTGGATGGGATGCTGGTGAGCTTTGGCAGCCGCCTGAGCGAGCCGGCCAACCGCGCCGCCCTGGCGTTCCGCGCAGCGCTGGCGGCGGAAAGCTGGGACGGGGTTGAGGAGGTCTCGACCTCGCTGGTGTCGGCCTATGTGCGGTTTGATTTGCGGCATCTGGACCATGCGGGCTTGCGGGCGCGGCTGGAATCGCTGCTGGCGCAGCGCGACTGGTATGCCGCCGCGCTGCCCGGCCAGCGCCGCCTGTGGCGCATTCCGGCGGTGTTCGGCACCGAGCTGGCGCCGCAGCTGCCGCAGGCGGCAGCGGCTGCGGGCATGACCGAGGCGGAGGCGGTGGCCTCGCTGTCGGCGGCGCGGGTGCGGGTGCAGACCATCGGTTTTGCCCCCGGCCAGCCCTATCTGGGCGAGCTGCCGGAGGCCTGGGACATTCCGCGCCAGAGCCAGCTGACCACCCGCATTCCCGAGGGCGCGCTGGCGGTGGCGATCCGGCAGCTGGTGCTGTTTTCGGTGGCGACGCCCACCGGCTGGATGCACGCGGGCCAGACCGCAGTGCGCCTGTTCCGCCCCGACGCGGAGGAGCCGTTCCTGCTGCGCCCCGGCGATGAGGTGCAATTCAGCGCGATAACGCCGGAGGAGCTGCAGGGGTTGCGGCGCGATCCGCTGGGCGGCGCCAGGGCGGAGGATCTGTCATGAGCGGCTCGCTGACCATTTTGCGCGCAGGACCCGGGATGACGGTTCAGGACCTTGGCCGCCCGGGCTGGCTGGAATACGGGGTGTCGCGCGGCGGTGCTGCCGACCGGCTGGCGCTGGCCGAGGGCGCGGCGCTGCTGGGGCAGGGGGCGGATCTGGCGGCGGTCGAGATGGCCGGCCTGGGCGGCGAGTTCCAGGCGGGCAGCGATCTGCGCATTGCCCTGACCGGCGCGCCGATGCGGGCCAGCATCGACGGCACCGCCGCGGCCTGGAACGCCAGCCACCTGCTGCCCGCGGGGGCGCGGCTGACGATCGGCGCGGCACGCAGCGGCAGCTATGGCTATCTGCACGTCGGCGGCGGCTTTCACACGCCGGTGCATCTGGGCGCGCGCTCGGCGCATCTGGCGGCGGGCATTGGTGCTGCGCTGGCACAGGGCGGCGTGCTGGAGACCGGCCCGGACGGCGGCCAGGGCACCGGGCTGGGGCTGGCGCCGGACGACCGGTTCGAGGGCGGCACCGTGCGGGTTGTGGCGAGCCTGCAGACGGCGCTGTTCCCGCAAGCCGAGCTGGAGCGGTTCGAAGGCACCGCCTTCCGCCGCGGGGCGCGCGGCAACCGGATGGGCGTGCCGCTGGAGAGCGATGGCGAAGGCTTCCGCCCCGACGGCGCGCGCACGGTGGTGTCGGAGGTGATCGTGCCCGGCGACATCCAAGTGACCGGCGACGGCACGCCTTATGTGCTGCTGTCAGAATGCCAGACCACCGGCGGCTATCCCCGGATCGGCACGGTGCTTCCTTGCGACCTGCCCTTGCTGGCGCAGTCGGCGGCAGGGGCGGAGCTGCGCTTCCGTTTCATCCCGCTGGAGGAGGCGGTCGGGCTGGAACGGGCAGAAGCAGAGCGGCGCGAGGGCCTGCGCGGCCGGTGTCATCCCCTGATCCGCGACCCGCGCAGCATGTCCAACCTGCTGTCCTATCAGCTCATCAGCGGCGCGATTGCCGGTGAAGAAGATGTCTTGTGAGGAGATGACATGACCCGAACTGTCGATCTGAATGCCGATATGGGCGAAAGCTTTGGCGCCTGGTCGCTGGGCGATGATGCCGGGCTGCTGGATATCGTGACCTCGGCCAATATCGCCTGCGGTTATCATGCGGGCGATCCGGACGTGATGGCGGCGACGATGAAACACGCGGTGGCCAAGGGCACCGGCATCGGCGCGCATCCCGGTTTTCCCGACCTGCAGGGCTTTGGCCGCCGCTGGATGTCGGTGCCGCATGAGACGCTGGGCAACATGGTGCGCTACCAGCTGGGCGCGGCGCAGGCGATGGCGCGCGCGGCGGGCGGCGCGGTGCGGCATCTGAAGCTGCACGGGGCGCTGGCCAATATGGCCTCGGAAGATCTGGCGATGGCGCGGGCCTGCTATCAGGCGGCCTTGTCGGTGGACCCGGAGATCATCGTGATGGTGCTGGCGGGCACCGCGCAGCAGCAGGCGGCGCAGGAGCTGGGCTGCAAGACCGCTTGCGAGATCTTTGCCGACCGCGCCTATAACGATGATGCGACGCTGGTGGACCGCAGCCTGCCCGGCGCGGTGATCCATGATCCGGCAGAGGCCGGGCGGCGGATGGTCGAGATGGTGCGCGAGGGCGCCATCATCACCGCCAGCGGCAAGCGCATCCCGGCGCGGATCGACACCATCTGCCTGCATGGCGACACCCCGGCCGCGGTGGCGATTGCCGCCGATGTGCGCCGCGCGCTGCAGGACAGCGGCGTCGGGCTGGCGCAGTTCAGCGGCGCGGTGCTGTAAAAGCGCGGGGCGGGGGCAGATCGCCCCCGCGTTTTTCAGGCCTCAGCTGCGCGCCATCGCGGCAAAGGCGCCGCGGCCGGCCCGCTTGCCTGCGGTGAGGCCGTTCACTTTTTCGACGATGGCGGCGGCGTCGATGCCGTGGTGGCGGTAGAGGTCGCCGATGGTGCCGGTCTGGCCGAAATGCTCCACCCCCATCGGGATGGTCTGATGGCCTGCGACCGAGCCCAGCCAGGACAGCGTGGCGGGGTGGCCGTCGATCACGGTGATCAGCTTGCAGTGCGGCGGCAGCGCACCCATCAGGGTTTCCGCATGGGACTGCGCCGCGGCGTTGCCGCGCGAGCGCGCCCGCTGGGCGGCGGTCCAGCCGGAGTTCAGCCGGTCGGCAGAGGTCACTGCCAGCACGCCGATGTCGCGGCGTTCTTCGGCAATCATGCCTGCGGCCTTGATCGCCTCGGGCGCGACGGCACCCTGGTAGGCAATCACCACCTCGCAGTTCGGCCCCGGCGGGCGCAGCCAGTAGGCGCCGTCTATGGTGCCCTGGCGGAAGGCGTCATCGGCCCGCTTGCCGGGCTGTTCCAGCGGGTTGGTGGTGAGGCGCAGATAGACCGAGCCGCCGGTCTCGTCGCGCAGCCAGGTGCGTTCGTCCGGATCGCCCTCGCCGTCGCGCTGCACATAATCGAAGGCCCATTGCATGATCACCGCCAGCTCATCCGCGAAGGCGGGTTCAAAGGCGGCCAGACCGTCCTGGGACATGCCGATCAGCGGCGTGCCGATGGATTGGTGCGCGCCGCCCTCGGGGGCCAGGGTGACGCCCGAGGGCGTGCCCGCGAGGATGAAGCGCGCGTCCTGATAGCAGGCGTAGTTCAGCGCATCGAGGCCGCGGCTGACGAAGGGGTCGTAGACGGTGCCGATGGGAATGAGCCGCTTGCCGAACAGCGAATGCGACAGGCCCGCCGCGCCCAGGAGCAGCATCAGGTTCATCTCGGCAATGCCCAGCTCGATGTGCTGGCCCTCCGGCGTGAATTCCCATTTCGCGGTGGAGGGGATGCGGTGTTCGATGAAGGCATCGGCCTGGGCGGTGCGGGAGAACAGCTTGCGCCGGTTCACCCAGGGCCCGAGATTGGTGGTGCCGGTCACGTCCGGCGAGGTGGTGACGATGCGGTCCGCCAGGTCGCTGCTGCCCTTGGAGAGATCGTCGAGGATCTTGCCGAAGGCCATCTGGGTCGAAATCTCGCGTCCGGCGGGGGCGGCGATTTCGGGCACCGGAAGGCGGGCGTCGGCATAGCGGCGGGTGCCTTGGGCAAAGAAGGGCACTTCGGAGAGGAACTGGCGCAGGCCTTCCGGGTCCTGGACGGTGGCGAGGGGATCCCATTCCTGCCCCTCGGGCACGCCCATATGGGCCTGCCACTGGGCAAACTGGGCGGAATTCATCAGGCCGCCGTGGTTGTCCTTGTGGCCCGCAATCGGGGTGCCCCAGCCCTTGACCGTATAGGCCAGGAAGCAGACCGGGCGGTCGTGGGTGATGGCGTCGAAGGTTTCGGCCATCGTCTCCACGCAGTTGCCGCCGAGGTTTTCCATCAGCGCTGCCAACTCGGCATCGCTGCGGCGTTCGATCAGGGCGGTGACGTCGCCCTGATCGCCAAGGTCGTCAAGCAGGCGCTGGCGCCAGACCGCGCCGCCCATGAAGGTGAGGGCGGAATAGTCTTGGTTCGGGCAGGCGTCGATCCAGCCGCGCAGCTTGTCGCCGCCGGGTTCGGCAAAGGCGGCGCGCTGCAGGACGCCGTATTTCACCCGCACCACGTCCCAGCCGAAGGCGTCGAAGATCTTCTCGATCCGCTCGAACAGGCCCTCGCGGACGATGCCGTCGAGCGACTGGCGGTTGTAGTCGATGATCCACCAGCAATTGCGCAGATCGTTTTTCCAGCCCTCCTGCAGGGCTTCGTAGATGTTGCCCTCGTCCAGTTCGGCGTCACCCACAAGGGCCACCATGCGGCCCATCGGGGCGTCTGCGCCCCAGCTTTTGGCGGTGATGTAATCCTGGATCAGCGAGGCGAAGGAGGTGATCGCCACCCCCAGCCCGACCGAGCCGGTGGAGAAATCCACGTCGCAGGTGTCCTTGGTGCGGCTGGGGTAGCTTTGCACCCCGCCGAAGCCGCGGAAGTTCTCCATCTTTTCCCGGGTCTGGTTGCCCATCAGGTACTGCAGGGCGTGAAAGACCGGGGCGGCGTGGGGTTTCACCGCCACCCGGTCCTCGGGCCGCAGGGCGGAGAAATAGAGCGCCGTCATGATCGAGACCATCGAGGCCGAGGACGCCTGATGCCCGCCCACCTTGATCCCGTCCGCCTTGGGGCGGATGTGGTTGGCGTGGTGGACCATCCAGTGCGACAGCCACAGCAGCCGCTGTTCGATGGTCTTGAGGTGGGCAGGATCGGGGCGCATGGCGGTCTCCTTGAAGGGCGGGTTACTCGGCGGCCTGAAGGGCGGCGGGGGCCAGGGCCTGCTCCAGGTCGGCGATGATGTCTTCGGCGTCTTCCAGCCCGACCGACAGGCGGATGAGGCCGTCGCTGATGCCGTGCTCGGCGCGCTCCTCGGGCGTGTAGGTGGAATGCGTCATCGACGCCGGGTGCTGGATCAGGGTTTCGGCGTCGCCCAGCGACACCGCGCGCTGGATCATCTCCAGCCGGTTCATGAAGGCAATGCCGCCGGCCAGGCCGCCCTTGGCTTCGAAGGCGATCATGGCGCCGGGCTGGTCCATCTGGCGTTCCGCGATAGCGCGCTGTTCAAAGCTGTCGAGGCCCGGGAAATACACCGCGCCGACGGCGGGGTGCGCCTCGAGGTAGGCGGCGACGGTGCGGGCGGTGGCGCAGTGGCGGTCCATCCGCAGGTTCAGGGTCTTGATGCCGCGCAGGATCAGCATCGCGTTGAAGGGCGCCATCACCGCGCCGGTCATGTCCTTCATGCCAACCAGGCGGATCTCGGCGATCTGCTCGGCGGTGCCCGCGACCAGGCCGGCCACCACATCGCCGTGGCCGCCCAGGTACTTGGTGGCGGAGTGCAGAACGATGTCGGCGCCGTGTTCGATCGGGCGGGTCAGGTAGGGGGTGGCATAGGTGTTGTCGACCACCACCGTGGCGCCCGCCGCATGGGCGATCTCGGCGCTGGCGGCGATGTCGACCAGCCGCATGTTGGGGTTGGCCGGAGTCTCGAAATAGACCACGCGGGTTTTCTCCGACACCGCGGCGCGCAGGTTTTCCGGGTCGGTCATGTCGACATGGGTGATGGTGACGCCCCATTTCGCCAGGCCGTGGCGCATGAAGGCGAAGGTGCAGCCATAAAGCGTCTTGTCGACGATGACCTCGTCGCCGGGCGACAGCAGCGTCCATAGAACCGCGGTGATCGCGCCCATGCCGCTGGACAGGGCCAGGCCCGCCTCGGCACCTTCCAGCACCGCGATGCGCTGTTCCAGCAGGTCGCAGGTTGGGTTGGAGATACGGCTGTAGATATGGCCCTGACGCTCGCCCGCGAACATCTCGCCGCCGGCTTCGGCGGTCTCAAACGTGAAGGTCGATGTCAGGTGCAGCGGCGGGGTCAGCGCCCCGTCGTGGTCCTGCGGGTTGTAGGCGTGGTGAATGGCGCGGGTGGCAAATCCTGCGGAACGTTTCATGTCGGGCTCCTGATCTCTGTTGCTGCCATATTGCGCCTGTCCGGAAGGTGATGGATTGCCAATTATGCCAGCCAGAGAGTAGAATTTGGCATAATCTGCCAATCGGGGGCCGCATGGACAGCAAAGACAGACAGATCATCCGCGCCTTGCAGCGCGACGGGCGGATGACCAACCAGGATCTGGCCGAGGCGGTGAACCTGTCGCCCTCGCCCTGCCTGCGCCGGGTGCGGAACCTGGAGGCGAGCGGGGTGATCCGCGGCTACAGCGCCGATGTGGACGCCACGGCCTATGGCCTGGCGATCACCGTCTTTGTGCGGATCCGGCTGGAGCGGCACAATGAAACCGACGTTCAGTCCTTTGAAGGCCGGGTGCGGCGGATGGACGAGGTGCTGGAGTGCCATGTGCTGACCGGGGCGATGGATTACCAGCTGCGGGTGCTGGTGCCGGACCTGGAAGCCTATGAAAGCTTCATCCGCAACCGCATCCACCCGATCGGCGGCATCGCCTCGATCGACACCAGTTTCGTGTACGGCACGGTCAAGAAAACAGCCGTGTTCCCGCCCGCCTCCTGACCGGCAGGGGCAGGCGCCGGCCCGCTGCCCGGTTTGGCATGCCAAACGGCCCCGTCTTGTGGTATCATGGCAGCTTGGGGGCATGCGGGCCGGACGATCCGGCATCGTGCCCGAAAACGGCTCGCCTTTTACCCCAAGGGAGAGTCAGAATGCCAAGATTTATCGTGACCGGTTGTTATACCGCCTCTGCCATGAAGGCTATGGTTGAACGCCCCAGCGACCGCGAGGCTGCGTCCCGTGCTTTGGTCGAAGCGGCGGGCGGCACCCAGGAAAGCTTTTTCCTGACCACGGGGGACAGCGATTTTGCCATCCATGTGAACATTGACGATGTGTCGGCCCTGCTGGCGGGCTTGCTGGCGGTGGGCGCCAGCGGTGCGGTCAGCAACCTCAGGACCGTGCGGGCCTTTACCGCGGACGAATTCCTCGAGATGCAGAAGAAGGCCAGCGGCATTGCCGGCGCCTACAAGGCGCCTGGGGCGTAAGCGCCGCCTGCGCCGCGTTTCTGCGATGATCTGACAGCTCCGCCGTGCGGAAGCCGCCCGCCAGCGGCGCGCGGCGGAGGTCTCTGTGTGTCTGCCCGGCTGCTGGAGTGGTGCGGGCTGAAAAGTAGCGAGTCGAAATAATACTTGAAAAAGATAGCGACTCGAAACTACAAGAGGGCATCGCGAAGGGCATAACGGAGACATTGCAATGCGGATTTCACTTATTTCGGGCGCGGCGCTGATGCTGGCGGCTAGCGCAGCTTTGGCAGATGAGGGCCACGGCCGCGCGGCGGATCAGGACGGCGCTGTGCTGTCGGCGGCATCGGCGGACGGGACGCGGGCGGCCTTTGATATTCTGGCAGCACATGCGCACCGCAAGGGCAACCTGGTGACCTTTCACATGACCACCAATGGCGACGCGGGCGCCGAGGTGCCGGAGGCAACGGGCGCCGTGGGCGGGCAGGGGTGCTGTCCTATGTCTGGCCGACCTCGCTGGACCCGTCGGTGGTTGGGTTCGAGGGCGGCACCGGCATTCTGGCGCTGGCGGCGACCAGCCACCCGGATTTCGACGACACGCCCCTGTTCGACGAGAACCAGGACGGCGATCCGGCTAATGACGGGGTGGTCTGGCACAGCCATTGGGTGGTGCTGACGCCAACTGAGGCCTGCGGCCCCGGGGCGCTGGCGGTGCGCGACATTCCGGAAGGCGAGACGCCGCAGCTGCCTGCGACCTGGCCCGGGTTCCCGGTGTTCCTCGACAGCCCAGGATTCTCGCCCGTGTTCGACGGGCCGGAGATCGCGGTGACAGCGGCCTTCGGCCGGGAGGTGGCGCTGGAGGGCGCGGCCTATGACGGAGTCACCGCGGCGCTGCGGGTGAATGCCAATATCCACGCGCCGCTGCTGTGTGTCACCGATGTGTTCGATGTGGCCTCCGGCGATCTGAGCCTGCCGGGCAAGCTGTGACCCCTGCCGCCCCGGCGGCCCCTTTGGCCGGCGCGCCGGGGCGGCGCCTGTGACCGAGCGGAGACAAGGAGACAGACATGCCCGCACCCGAACTTGATACCGTGCAGTGGTTCAACAGCCCCGGTCCCGTCACCCTGCAGTCGCTGCGGGGCCGGGTGGTGGTGATCGAGGCGTTTCAGATGCTGTGCCCGGGCTGTGTGCGCCACGGGCTGCCGCTGGCGCAGAAGGTGCGGGCGGCTTTTCCGCAGGACCGGGTGGCGGTGCTGGGGCTGCACACGGTGTTTGAGCATCACGCGGCGATGACGCCGGTGTCGCTGGCGGCGTTTCTGCAGGAATACCGGATCACCTTTCCGGTAGGGGTGGACCGGCCCGGCGGCGGGCCGATGCCGCGCACGATGGAGGCCTATGGGATGCGCGGCACCCCGAGCCTGCTGCTGATCGGCAGGGACGGGGAGCTGCGGGCGCATCACTTCGGCGAGGTTTCGGAGCTGCGGCTGGGGGCGGAAATTGCCGCGCTGATGGCGGAGGACGCGCCGGCGGCGGCGGGCGCCGCGCCGGACGGGGCCGGACCCGCGGCCGGCTGCGGCCCGGCGGGGTGCACCGTCTGAGCCGTGCCGGGCAGAAGAGGTCAGGAGAACAGGGCGGTCCAGGTCTCGATCAGGCCGGGGACGGCCCCGGGCGGCAGCGCCAGAAGCAGAAGCTCATCCTCATGCGCGGCGGCCAGGATGCGCAGATCAGGTGAGACCGGCAGCAGCAGGCAGTCGGGCCTGTGGGCGGGCATTCTGGCCGATCCCGGGCGGGCGGCGCTGGCGGCAAAGGCGCTGCGGACCGCCTGCAGCTGTTGCAGCAGGGGGGGGCGGGCCGCCGCTGTCCGGCGCCTGCGCACCGGCAGGGCAATGGATCCATGCCAGGGCCTGCGCTGCGGCGGCGCTGCGCAGCGTGCCAAGCGGGCTGCGGCTGGCGGCGGCGAGCGCCTCCTGCAGCTGGGCGGCGGTGCAGCTGCCTGCGCCCTGCGGCGCTGCGCAGGGGCGGCGGCGGAAAGTGATGCCGGCGCCTGCGGCCTGCGCCTCCAGCCGGCGCAGCCGGGCGGCAAACAGCCGGGCGGCGGCGGCGGGGTCCTCCGGCGCGGCGCCCGCCTCCGCCGTGCCGCCCAGGCTGAGGCCTGCGAGCCTGCGGTGGGCGGCGGTGAGAACGGCGGCGGGGGCCTGGCCGATGCACAGGGTGATTTCGCGCGGCAGCACGGTTTCCCCGATTTCGCGCAGCAGGGCGGGCAGCAGCGGTTCCTGCCCCGCGGCGGCGCGCTGAGCCTGAGCAGTCAGCGCCTGCACCGGCTGCGCCAGCTGCCGCAGCGCCTGGAGCAGGGCGTCCGGGGCGGGCTTTGCGCCGGGGAGCTGGCGGGCAGGGCTGGTCATCCTGCGCCCCCGCCGAGACCGGCCAGCAGCGCCCGCGCAGGCGCGGCGAGGCGGGCGGCGGTGTCCGCGTCGCTGCAGGCGCACAGCAGCGCGTCGCCGGAGCCATCGGGCGCGCGGATGCAGAGGCGGGCCTCGCCCGGGACCAGCATCAGGATGTCATCGGCGGGCGGGCACGCTGCCTCCGGCCCGGCCTGCGCCGCGGCGTCGAGCATCAGGAAGCCGCGGCGGGCCTGCTGGCACAGCGCGTCGAGGTATTCCTGCGGGTGGCTGGCGGCGCTGCTGCTGCGCAGAACGATGCTGGCGCCCAGATCGCCGAAGGCCGCCAGGCGGCAGCCGTCCGCGCTCTGGCGCAGGGTGTCGAGCTGGCGGGCAAGCGTCACCTTGGGTCTCCTTCGTGGCGCGGGCACTCCGGGGCGGCAGCGGCTGGCATGGCGGTGTCAGTCTCCGGCGGGCTGGGTTTCAGGGCGGGCGCGGCCCGGGCGCTGGCTGCGCTTGGCCGGCGGCGCGACGCGGCGCGGCATCACCCGGCTGGCGGGAGCGGCACTGGCGGCGGCCTCGCGTTTGCTGCCGAAATCCAGCACTTCGGCGCGCGGACCTCCGCCCGCTTGCGGTGCGATTTGCGGGGCAGACTGGGGCTGGGCCGGGGCTGCGGCCTGGGCCGGGCGGCGGCCGGGCTCTGCCCAGTTCAGCAGCAGATCCACCAGATATTCGGCAAAGCGGTCGGCGCCGCTGGTCTTCCACGCCTCCATGTCGTCGCCCGCGGTCAGCGCCTGGCTGAGCGACAGCGGGAAGATGGCGTTGAAGGCATCGCCGGTTTCCTTTTGCACGCGGCGCAGCACGCGGTCGCGGTCGCGGGGATTGCGGAGCTTGTCGAAGTGGGTGATCAGCAGGGTGCTGGGGCCGCTGAGACGGCTGGAGATCTCCTCCCACGCGGCGGCTTCGGACTGGCGCCAGGCCTGGGTGGCATGGGTGCACCAGATCACGCTGTCGACCTCGGGCAGCAGCGCCTGCCAGACGCTGGCGGGCATGTTCGGGTCGGAGATGCCGGGCATGTCGATCAGGTCGCACAGCTCCAGCGCCTCGGCGGGCAGGGTCAGGCGGATCAGCGCGGTGCTTTCCAGCGGTGCCGCGGCGATGTCCTCCAGCGGCACCTCGGTTTCGCTGCCGTCGGTGCCGGTGAGGCTGGCGCCCTCCGGCCCATGCGACAGCCAGACCGGCGGCAGCCGGGTGGCGGTGACGCGGGTGGGCAGCGGGGCGCGGCCGGCCAGCAGGTTGGTCAGGGTGCTTTTGCCGGCGCTGAATTCCCCCATCAGCGCCAGGCGGGGCTTGCGCGCCGGGGCCGCGTCCGGAGCGAGGGGGGCAGGAATGGCGGTGTGCTGGGTCATGCGGTGAAGCTCCTGAGGGTTTCCAAGGCGGTGGCGGTCTGGGTCTGGCGGCGGCGGGCCTCATCGCCGGCAAACAGCGCCTGCATGTCGCCGCCGCCGCGGCGGCAGTCGGCGATTTCCAGCAGGATGTCGCGCTGATCGTCGAAGAAGCCCTGCAGCCGGGCGAGGATGGCGGCGCGGGCGTCCGCGGTCTGCACGGTCTTGAGCTGGGTCATGAAGTCCTCTGTCTCGCCTGCGATCAGGCTGCGGAACTGTTTGGCAAAGGCCTTGTAGCCGCGGGTGCGGCGCCACCAGGAGGCCCACCAGCTATCGTTGAAATCCAGTGCGATGGACTGCGCCAGCGCCACCGGCGAGGCGGGCTGGGGCACCTCGGGCACCGCAAGCTGGATGCCCTCGACCGCCGGGCCGAAGCCGTCGTAAAGCAGCTCTGCCACATCCTGCACCGCGGCCTCGTAGCGGGTCTGCGCGGCGGATTGCAGGCGGCTGGCCATCACCGAATAGGCCGAGCGCAGCAGCATCCGCAGCCCGGCCGGGTCGTATTCCCAATGGCAGTCCTCGCCCCATTTCTCCAGATGGTCGATCAGCGCGTGGGTGGCGCGGTCGGTAAAGGTGGCATGCGCCCGGTCGGCGCGGTCGCGGAAGGCGTCGAGCACCTGGCCCGCCTCTGCCTCCAGCGCCTCAAGGTGGGTCTGGCACAGATCCTCAAAGGCGGTGCGGACGTCGTGCAGGTTGGCGCCGCCGCCGCTGCCCTCGCCCTGCACCATGACCGCGTTGGCGGCCTGCTGGCCGGTGGCGGCCGTGGTGGCGGAGGCGGCAATGCGCGTCAGCAGCGGGGTGCCGAGGTCGGCGGCGATGCGTTCGCAGACCGCGCGGTTCAGGGCCGGGATGCCCGACAGCTCCCACACCATGTTCTGGGCGGTGGCCTTGGCGTGGGACGCGTTGACCGACGCCTCGGCCCAGCTGAGCAGCGCGGCGGAACTGGCGGGATCCATATCCTCCAGCCCGCCGGTCAGCACCTTGTTGGCCCAATAGGCGCTGCCGAACAGGATGGTGGCCTCCTGCGGGCCGTGGTGCGCTTGCAGGGTCTGGCGGATGCTGGCCTCGATCTCGGCCACCTGGTTTGCGGGGTCGGCCAGCTCGTCGATGCGGTTGACGAAGATCACCACCTCGCGCGATTTGAGGTTGGAGATCATCCGGATCAGCCCCATGTCAACCGAGGTGAGCGCCTGGCCCGCCGACAGCACCACAACGCAGATGCGGCTGTCGCGGATCGCCTGGATGGTGATCTGCTCGCGCATCATGAAGGTGTCGTTTACGCCCGGCGTGTCGCGCAGGCAGAGGCGGTGCGGCACGCTCTGGCAGTTCAGGTACAGATCGGCGGCGCGGGTGATGTCGGCAAAGCGGCCCTGTTCGTCCACGGCGCCCGGTTCCTCGCCGCCGAAGTCGTCGCCGAGGCAGATGTAGCGTTCGATCAGGTTCTTGTCGAAATAGCCGTAGTCGTGCTTCTGCCCCATCAGGAGCTCGAACTTGCGGCCCAGCCGCTGGCGGGAGCGTTCGCGCATCTCCTCGATCTGGGCGCGGATCTTCTGCAGCTCGCTGCCGGCGCCGGCACGGCCGGCCATTTCGCCGATGCGGCCGCCCTTGGTGGTCAGCCGGTCCCATTCGTCCTCGGTCATGAACTGGAAGCTGGCCTTGTTTTCGGTGCGGGTCCCGTCCGGTTCCAGGTGCAATGAGGTGACAACCGAGGTCCAGGGATTGACGTCGGAGGGCAGCAGGTCGGCCCAGCCCGCCATGGCGTTCACCAGAGAGGTCTTGCCGGACTTCACCTGCCCCAGCAGGGTGACGCTGGGCTCGAACGCGGCGAGTTCCGCCTGCAGCCGGGCGAGGCTGCGCCGGACCCGCTCGCCCGACACCTCGGCAAGGGCGGCCAGCGCGGTATCCAGCCGCTGCGCCTTGCGGGCAAACGCCGCCAGCGGCTCCAGCCCGGCGTTCAGGTTGGTCGGCCGCGCGGAGGCGCGGATGTCGGTGGCACTCTCGATCTGGGCTTCCATGTTCATGGCTGAATCTGCTGTTCCTGCATTGGCGTGTTCTTGGGCGCGTTTCCGGGCGCGGGCGCTACCCGGGGGGGACTTCGGCCAGCTCCTTCTTCAGTTGGAAAAGCAGCGTCACCGCGTCGATGGCCGCGTCTTCGTCCTGTTCCAGCTGGCACAGCATCAACAGCTCCTCGCCGTCCTGGGCGGCGTCGCGGGCGGCGCTGACCGCGGCGCTGCCGGGCAGGGTCTCCAGCGAGGCGGTCAGGCTGCGGATCAGGTCCATGCAGTGCGCCAGGACAGGGCCTGCCTGCGGGCCGCCGGCCGCTTCGGCCTGGGCCAGCATGTCCTCGGCGCCGCTTTGCAGCTGGTCCAGCGCCGCGGCCAAGCTGGCGGCGGGGGCTGGCGGTGCTGCGGCGGGGCTGGCCGCGGGCGGCGGCGGAGCGTCTGCCGGGAGGGGGCCGCCAAACTGGCGGATCAGCAGTTCCGCCTGATCCGCATCCGAGGCGCGGCCCAGGCCGATCTGGCGCTGCACGTCTTCGGCCAGCTGCCTGCCGCCGCTGGAGCGCCACAGATCCTCTGCCGGGGCGCCGGCGTTCTGCGCCGTGAGGCCCTGGATGGCGGCCACCGGATAGACGCCGAGAAACTCCTCTGCGGCGACCGGCTCCAGCGACTGGATCAGGCCGGGAAGGATGCCGCGCATGATCTGGCGGTCGGCCATGGTGAGCACCAGAAAGCTGTGATCCTTGGTGCTGTCCGGCATCGCCGACCACAGGGCCTGCTCGGCCTCGGGGAAGGTTTCGCTGCACCACAGGATGATGTCCGCCATGGCGGCGGCCTGCTGCAGCGTGTCCTGCTGGCGGCCGGGCGGGCCTGCCAGCGGGATTTCGCAAAAGCTGTGGGCGCGCAGCCGCAGGTCGGGCAGGTGTTGGCGCACCCGCAGCGCATCCGGCGGCACGGCGGAGTCTGCCAGGCAGCCGGCCTGCTGCCGGCGCGTGCCCGCAGGGGTGTCGAACACCACCTGCTCCTCGGGCCCGTAGCAGATCTCGACCGGCAGGCCCGCGGCGGTCTTGCCGATCACCACCCGGCCCAGAAGCATGTCGATCAGCGCCGATTTGCCGGTGCCCGGGGCGCCGGTGACAGCCACCCGGACCGGCTGCCGCAGCCGTTGCAGCAACTGGCTGCCCCAGCCGGTGACGTCCGGCGGCAGCAGCCCGGTGCTGAGCGTGTGCTCCAGCTGGCCGGCAAGCGGGGTTATGTCTCGCTGGGGAAGGCTCACACCGGTGCATCCGTCTTGGTTTGGCTGGCGGCGGGCGCGCCGCGCCATGTCGCGGAGGCCAGCAGGGTCACGACGCGGCGTCCGGCGCGGGGGCGCGGTGCCGGAGTTTGCGGCGGCGGTGCGGGCTGTGCCGGGGCCGGAGCCGGGGCCGGTTCAGGGTGCCCGGCGCGCGGGTCGAAGGGTTTGATGACGCAAAGCGCGGCATTGTCCTGTTCGGGCGCGTTCAGCGCCTCCAGCCGCTGCATCAGCACCGCGCCGATGCGGGCGCTGGGGCTCAGGCGTTCGGCGGCCAGCACGGCGGCGATTTCGGCTTCGGGCAGGAATTGCAGCCCGTCGCTGGCGGCCAGCACGATATCGCCCGCCTGCAGGCGCACCGGGGCGCTGCGGCAGTCGAGGCGGGGGATGCCCGCGCCGGTCAGCACCGAGGTGACGCAGTGGCGGTCCGGGTGGCTGGCGGCCTCGGCGGCGTCCATCCGGCCCTCGGCCACCAGGCCATCCAATTCAGACGCCATCGAGTGATCGGCGTTGAGCCGGATCAGGCGGCCCTCGCGGAACAGGTAGAGCGGCGAGTCCCCGGCCGAGATCCAATAGAGCCGGTCGCAAAACAGCACCGGCGCCAGCAGGGTGGCGCCCATGCCGCGGGCCTGGGGCTGATGGCTGGCATATTCGCCAAGACAGGCGTCGGCGCCATTGGCGGCCTGCTGCAGCACCGCGCCGATGGCCTGTTCCAGCGCCGCCGGGTCGCCAGCCTGCAGTTTCAGCTCGCTGAACACCTCGGTAACCACGATCCGGCTGGCGATGTCGCCGGCCGCATGGCCGCCCATGCCGTCGGCCAGCACCGCAAAGCCGGTGCCGGTGCCGGCCGGGAAATCGGCGGCGACCGCATCCTCCTGACGCTCGCGGCGGCCCTGGCTGATGGCCGTCGCGGCGTCGTATTCGATCTCAGCGGAATGCAGCATCTGCGGCATCGCTGTGTTGCGGCTGGTCCCAGCCGAAGTCCGCGCCGCACAGCGGCACGAAGCGCAGGCTGGTTTCGCCGATCCGGATCACGTCGCCCGCCGACAGCGCCTCGGTGCTGAGCACGGGGCGGCCGTTGCGGCGCACCAGGTTGGCCTTGCCGCCGTGGCCGATGAAGAAGGACTTCTGCTCCGGATCATAAGCGATGGCGGCGTGGTTGTCGCGGGAGATGCTGTTGTCGCCGAAGTCGAGCCGCACGGTCTGGTCCGCGCCGCGGCCGATCACAGTGACGCCGCTGAACAGGGTGAAGGCGGCGCCGCGGCCCGGCCCCTGCACGATGGCGAGCCAGCCGACGGGAAACTGGGTGTAGCCGGGCGCCGCGGCCTCTGCGCTGCGGGCGAAGGGGTCGCTGGCGGCGGCCTGCGCCGGGCTGAACCCCAGGAGGCGGGTCTTGACCCGGCCCGCGCGGCTGGCGCCGCGGCCCATCGAGGGCGCGGGCACGTCAATCGGCGCGTCGGCCGGGGCGGCGGCGGGTGCGCAGACGGCGGCCTGCGGCGCCTCCGCCGGGGGCGCTTCCCATGCGGGCTGCGCTGCCGGGGCCGCGGCAGCCTGAGGGGCCGGGGGTTCCGCCGCGATGAAGGCGGGTTCCGGCTGCACTGCGGGCTGCACTTCCGGCTGCGGGTCCAGCTCAGGAGCGGGTGCTGCGGCGGTTTCGGTGCGGTCTCCCATGGCGTCCGGGGTCCGTCCGGCGGTGTGGCTGCGCGTGAAGATCCGGTAGGGTCTGGCGGTGTCCGCGTCCGGCTCCGGCTGCTGCAGGCGGCTGAAATCCGGATCCGCCGCGACGGCCTCTGCCGTGTCGTCGTTTGCGTGTTCCGGCTGGGCAAAGAAATCCTCTTCCGGCGCTTCCGCGGGATCCGCCTCTGCGGTGTCATGCTCCGGGGCGGCGAAGAAGGCGGCGGTGTCCGGGCGGTCCGGTGCCGCGGTCCGGGTCTGCTCGCGGGCGAAGAAGGCGGCAATCGCATCTTCTTCCGGTTCGGGCCCGCTCAAACCGGCGAAATCATCGTCCGGTTCACCGTCCAGGTCTGCCGCGGGCACGTCCGGCGGGTCGCGGAAAGCCTCTGTCAGAGCCGCGGCGGCGTCAGGGCTGGCGGGGGGCGGACCGGGTTCCGGGTCCAGCCGGAAGCTGCTGCCGAGGCTGAAGGGCGCGCGGCTGCCGGTGTCCTCTGCGGGCGGCTGCACCGGTTCCGCGGCTGGGGCGGCGGCGCCGTCCAGGCGGACTCGTTCCCGCTTTTCGCCAATGATATCCTTGATGAACTTCATACCCATTCCCTTCAGTTCTTAACCGTTTGCGGGCTGTTGGCGGGACGCCCGAAGATCCTGCGCAAGCGGCCGGCGAATGTCGGCTTGTCCCGGCGCAGGCCCAGTGCCGGGTCCGACGGATCTGCCAGCGGTACCGGGGCCGCGCCCGGCGGCTGCTGCGCGGAAGGGGCGATTTTCTTGCGCCAGGAGATCGCATCCTCTTCTTCCAGCCAGGCCTCCAGGTCGGTGACCGGCTCGCCGAAGATGTTGACCAGCGGGCGGCGCGGTCCGGAGGGCGGGGCGGCAGGCGGGGTCTGCGCCTGGCGGGCGGAGCGGGGCAGGCCGGGTTTGAGGCTGTCATTGGTCTTGGCGACCAGCTCGGAGATTGCCGCGGCCAGCCGGCTGCCGTCGTCGGCGCAGGCGGCTGCCGCCGCGGGGGCCGCCGGCCCGGTTTGCGGGTCTGCGGCCTGCTGCGGCGCGTCTTCCTCCGCCAGGGCGGCGGCCCAGCCGCTGGCGCTTTGGAACCGTTCCGCCGGAAGCACCGACATTGCCATGTCCACGGTCGCCAGCAGCGCCGGGTCCGCGGCCCAGGGCCCGCCCAGCAGCGGGCGGCAGGGGTCCGGAGAGCCCGCCAGCAGCGCCGCCAGCCGCTTTTGGCTGGCCGCGGGCGGAGCGCCGGTGATCAGGTAATAGAGCGTGGCGCCAAGCGCGTAGAGGTCGCAGGCCGGGCGCTGGGGCAGATCGGGGCTGTAAAGCTCATGGGCAGAATAGCCGTCCTTGACCGCCAGCAGCATCGGCAGCGCGGTGCTGTCATCGGGGGTGCTGCCGCAGGCGGCGCCGAAGTCGATCAGCGTCACGGTGCCGTCCTTGCCCAGCAGGATGTTGTCCGGTGAGATATCGCGGTGCAGGACGCCCAGCCGGTGCAGGCAGTCCAGCGCCTCCAGCGACTGATCGAGGATCCGGCGCAGCACCGGCCCGGTCAGCCGCTCCGGCTGCTCCTCGCGCACGGTGAGCAGGTCCAGCCCGTCGATGAACTCCATCGCGATATAGGCGGTCTGGTTTTCCTTGAACACCTGGTGGACACCGACGATGGCGGGATGCCGGGCGCGCGCCAGCAGATGCGCCTCGCGCAGGAAGGCGCGCAGCACGTTGCGGCAGGATCTGGCATGTTCGGGGGCGCTGGGTTCCACATCGGTGCCGCTGCGGCGGCAGAGTCCCGCCGGATAGCATTCCTTGATCACGACGCGGCGTTCCAGGCTGTCGCGGGCCAGATAGGTGATGCCGAAGCCGCCGCTGAGCAGAGGCCGCTCGATCTGGTACTGGCCCTGCAGCAGCTTGAAGCCGCAGGGCAGTTCGCAGGCCGGCGCCGGATCGGCGGAAAAGATGTCATGCGGCACAGCGTCAGGTCCTCGTGGCGGCGTGGGGCCCGGGCAGAGGGCGCGGGCTGGCCTTCACGCTGGAAGCCAATTGCGGAATGTTCGCGGCAGCTTCCGGGCAATTGCGGCAGGCTTGCCCGATTTTCGCCGCATTTTCCCGGAAAGGGCTGTAAACACAGGGTTAAGAGCCTGCCGGCGACTTGCGTTGAAGTTAGTTAAACTGGGCGCCTATACGGCAGGCAGCCCGGCAGCAGCGGGGCCAGGCCTGAAGCCGGCCGGCCAAGTGCCCCGCGGTAAGGGCCGCCCCAGCGCGGCTTGCGCAGGGGCAAGGCGCCTAAAGCGTTGCAAAACTTTGCTTTTCCCCGTCTTTTATCGCGGCGGAAGCCCATTGATTCGGTTTTGGCGAACGCTATAGTGCTGCTGACTAGGGGGAACGGTTCCGTGGCTAAGGCCCAATATGAGAACTTGCGTGCCCGGCTGCGCGGGGACACGCGGCACTGCCATGCCGCGCTGGATGATCAGGTAACCCGGCTGGATCAGCAGGGCACGGAGGGCTATGCGCGTTTTCTGCTGCTGCAGTGGCGGCTGTTTGCGGCGCTGGAGCCGGTGAGCCAGAGCGCCGCCTGCGCGCCGGTGATCCGTGATCTGACGCAGCGGGCGGGCGCGGATCTGGAGCAGCTGGGCCGCCTGGCGCCTGTGCCGCGGCTGCCGCTGGACCCGCATCCGCTGGCGGTGGATTACGTGGTGTCCGGCTCGCGCTTGGGTGCGAAGGTGCTGCGCAAGCGCTGGCTGGACCGCGGCCTGCCGGAGACCGCCTATGCGGGCAGCTATTTGTCGGCGCCGCCCTATATGGACTACTGGCGCGGCTATGTGGCCCGGGCCGAAGCGCTTCCGGCCGGCGGCGCGGCGGCGGACCGGATTGTCACAGATGCTACCGGCCTGTTCGAATTTTGCTTAGAATGCATTGATGCTGAGTCTGCCGAGGGGAGGGCGGTTCATGCCTGACGAAACTTCCAGTGCCGCCGAGGCGCAGGTGGATCTGACGACCTGCGATCAGGAGCCGATCCATATTATCGGCCATGTGCAGAGCTTTGGCTGCCTGATTGCGGTTTCTGCGGACTGGATCATCGCCCATGCCTCTGCCAATTGCGCCGAGGTTCTGGGACTGGATGAGTCGGATCTGGCGGGGCGGCCGGTGATGGATATTCTCAGCCCGCAGGCGTTGCACGATCTGCGCACCCGGATGCAGATGCTGCGGATGCAGCAGAGCGCGGTGCGGGTGTTCGGCTATGACCTGCGCGGCGACGGGCAGAAGTTTGACGTCTCGATCCACCAGTCCGGGCGGCTGTTCGTTCTGGAGTTCGAGCGCCGGGCAGCGGATGCGCGCGATGTGCATGATCCGGGGCTGGTGCAGGCACTGATCGGCCGGGTGCAGCGCCACGGGGCGCTGGACGCGATGGCGAAGGAGGCCGCAAGGGGCCTCAAAGCGCTGAGCGGCTATGGCCGGGTCATGGTCTACAAGTTCGAGGAAGACGGCAGCGGCACCGTCATCGCGGAGGCCCGCGATTCGGACCTGGAGCCGTTTCTGGGCCTGCGCTATCCGGCCAGCGATATCCCCAAGCAGGCCCGGGCGCTGTATGTGCGCAACATGCTGCGGATCATTCCCGACGTCACGGCGCCGGTCCACCCGGTGCTGCCGGAAACCGATCCCAATGGCGAACCGCTGGACCTGTCGCTGGCGGTGACCCGGGCGGTGTCTCCGATCCATATGGAATATCTCAGGAACATGGGGGTTGCGGCCTCGATGTCGGTGTCTATCCTGCGCAATGGCCAGCTTTGGGGTCTGTTCGCCTGCCATCACCCCAAGCCGCAGTACCTCAGCTATGAAATGCGCACTTCGGTGGAGCTGTTTGCGCAGCTGTTCAACTATGAGCTGGCGCAAATGGAAATGGCCGATGAGCTGGGCGACATCGACCGTTCCAGGGAGCTGCATGACAGCCTGATGCCGCAGCTGTCCAATGGCTCCAACCTGTTTGCGGCTTTTGAAGACCTGTGCAGCGGCATCGGCGAGGTCATCCCCTTTGACGGGGCCGCGATTTATTCGGACGGGCAGTACAAATCGACCGGATCCGCTCCGGTGGAAGAGGAGTTCCTGGGGCTGGTGCGGTTCCTGAACACCACGCCGCCCGCGCAGGTCTATAGCAACAGCAACCTGATCAAGCGCTATCCGGCCACTGACGGGTTTGCGGACCGGGTGGCCGGGCTGCTGGCGATCCCGGTGTCGCGCAAGCCGCGGGATTATTTTGTGCTGTTCCGGCGCGAGGTGATCAAATCGGTGACCTGGGCCGGCAACCCCGAAAAACCCGCCGAACCGGGGCCGAATGGCCTGCGGCTGACGCCGCGCAAGAGTTTCGAGGCCTGGCAGGAGGTGGCGCGCGGCCATTGCCAGCCGTGGAAGCAGCGCGAGCAGCGCACTGCCGAGGCCCTGCGCACAACCCTGATCGAAGTGGTTCTGAAGCTGTCGGATGAGAACAACGCCGCCCGCAAGCGGGCGCAGGACCAGCAGGAGCTGCTGATTGCGGAGCTGAACCACCGGGTGCGCAACATCCTGAACCTGATCCGCGGGCTGGTGTCGCAGGGCAAGGAGTCGGTGAAATCCGCCGATGCCTTTGGCGAGGTGCTGGACGCGCGCATTCACGCGCTGGCGCGGGCGCATGACCAGCTGACCGGCTCGGAATGGGACTGGAGCCCGCTGACGGTGCTGATCGGGACGGAAACCGAGGCGTTTCTGTCGGGCAAGGCCAGCCGGGTGTCGATTGACGGCGAAGCGCTGGAGCTGTCGCCCGCGGCGTTTACCTGCATGGCGCTGGTCATTCATGAGCTGGTGACGAACTCGGTCAAATACGGCGCGCTCAGCGACTCGTCCGGGCGGGTGGAAATCCGCACCGCGCTGAACGGCGATGGCACCGCCGCGCTGAGCTGGCGCGAATGCGATGGCCCGCCGGTCCAGGCACCGCGGCGCAGGGGCTTCGGCACCACGCTGATCGAGCAATCGGTGCCGTTTGAGCTGCGGGGCGAAGCGAACGTGAGATACCAGCTCACCGGGCTGGAGGCGGACTTTGTGCTGCCCGCCCGCCATGTGCGCAAGGCGGAAAAGCCTGCGGCCCCGGCGCCGAAGACCGGCGCGCGGCAGGCGTCGGTCGTGCCGCGCCTGTCCGGCAATGCGCTGGTGCTGGAAGACAACATGATCATCGCCATGGATGCGGCGGACATGCTGTCTCAGCTGGGCGCCGAAAAGGTGGAGACCTGCAGCGGGGTCGAGACCGCGCTGAACCTGCTGGAGCGGGGCGGCACACAGTTTGTGCTGGCGGACATGAACCTGGGGCCGGAAAACTCGCTGCCGGTGGTGGAGAGGTGCCGCGAGCTGGGCATCGCGGTGGTGCTGGCCACGGGGTACGGCGCAACGGATGACATCACCAAGCGCTTCCCGGGGCTGAAAATCCTGAAAAAGCCCTACACGGTGGAGCAGCTGAGTGCGGTTCTGGAGACGATGGCCTTCGCCGGCAACGCGGGCTGATTGCCGCCGCCGGGCAGCGGCCCCGCTGAACGGATCAGGGCTGAACGGAATAGGCCCGCCGGTGTTGTCCGGCGGGCCTGATCGTTTGCGGCTTGCCGCGCTGGCTGCGGGTCAGGCCGCGTTTCAGGCCACGTCGCTGAAGTTGATCACCCGGTGAATGCCGACGTCCGGTTCGCTCACGTCGTCGCGCATTGCGGCGTTCAGCATCTTCAGCCCGACCAGGATCGGGTTGGAATCCGACGCCCAGATCGCAGCCTCGCGCGGGGTCAGCTGCAGCAGGGTGACCTTGGGATCCTCGCGGCCCTTCTCGAACCAGGCCGCCACCGGCGGGCTCCACAGGCTGTCGAGCTTTTCCTCGCTCTGATAGACCACCAGCGGGCCTTTGACCGAGGCGTGGTAATCGCCCTTTTGCGACTGGTAGCAGAAGGTGGCCTCCGCCCCCAGTCCGACCGCAGCCACCAGATCGGTGTCGGCGGAGGTGATGAACCAGATTTCGCCGCTGTCAGGGTCGGAAAAATGGCTCATCGGCTGCGGGTGCTGGCTGCTGCCGTCGACCGACAGCATGCCGGTGCGGGTGTCCTCAAGGCGTTTCCACAGCTGGGCGGCGGCGTCGGCGTCACTGTCAGGTCTGCGGGCCATGTCAGAGGCTCTCCAGCATACGGTCGACAGTCTCGCGGATATCGTCCTTGGTCTTGCCCAGGCGCTGCTGCAGCAGCCCTTCCAGCTTCTGGCGCTCGCCCTTGGTTTCTTCCAGCTCGTTTTCGGTCAGTTCGCCGTAGGTTTCCCGCAGGCGGCCCTTCAGCTCGGTCCATTTGCCGGTGATGCGGTCGTCGTCCATGTCGTGTCCTCCTTGGGAAAGTGCAGGGGTCCGCCGCGCTGCGGCGGCAACACTAGGAGAACGCGGTGGCGGCTGCGAAGTTCCGTGATTGCGCGGTATCTCTGCCGTGCAGCCATCAGGCGAAACGGCTGGCCCCGTCCCGGACAGGGCTCCGGCGGCAGACAGGCCTGCTGCCGCCGGGCAAAAGGCGGCTATTCGCCCAGAAGCTGCATTGCCGCGTCCAGATGCGGGGTTGCGAACGGGCGGCTCAGCATCGGCAGCGACCGCAGCTCCGGCTCGGTGGTGTCGCCGTTGATCAGGATGAGGCGCCATTCCTTGGCCATGGCCGACTGCAGCCAGTCGCGGGCGGCGGGAACGCTGAGCGGAAACCCGAAGAACACAAGGTGCGGCGGCTGTGCGGCATAGTCCAGCGCTGCGGCAAGCCCGTCGAGGCGGGTCTCGGTGCTCACCGCCGGGTACCCCCGCCGCAGCAGGTAGTCGCTGATGTCCGCGGCCTCCAGGGCGTTGGGGGTCAGGATCAGAACGGGCGTTTGCGCGCCGGCGGCTGTAGTGCTCATTGGTCTTCCTCAGTTTTTTGAATGTGAGGAATGGCACCGACGTAGGGTCAGGCGCATTAAACTGTGACATATCAGCGGGATAAAATTTAAACAGGCGGCGGAGGTTCGCCCGGATCCGGTGCGGTTACGCTCTTGCGCTGGCGGTCTGCTGCGGCAAAGACTGGTTGGGCCCCGGTTGCAACTTGCGGGGCAGGTTTTTCATCAGGAGGATGCGGAATTGAGCCGCGACATGACATGTTTAACCGCGCGTGCAGGGCGCTGGCCCGGGGCGCGCCGGGCGCTGCTGGCGGGTTTGCATTTATTAATCCTGCTGGCGGCGCTGTGCCTTGGCGGCACCGGTGCCCAGGCGCAGACCACAGCGGATCCGGTGCAGACCGACGGCCGGATCGAGGTCGGCGACGCGGCGGTGCGCGACAGCGAAATCCTGAACCGGATCGAGAAGCTGCTGGCGGAAATCGAGGGCTACGGGGCGGTGACTGTGTCGGTGTCCGAAGGGGTGGTCCGCATCACCGGCGAGGTGATCGACAACGCCGCCCAGGACCGGCTGACGCAGATCATCAACCGGGTCGCCGGGGTGGTGGCGATCGAGAACGAGACCGAGATCAGCGGCACCCTGGAGGAGCGGCTGGCCCCGGCGATGGAGCGGATTGCGGCCCGGACCCGCAACCTGCTGGCAAACGGTCCGATCTTTCTGGTGGCGCTGGCCGCCTTTGCGGCGGTGGCGGCGGGCGGCTGGCTGCTGACCACCCGGATCGGCATCTGGACATGGCTGGCGCCCAATGCCTTTATCGCCGATGTTTACAGGGCGGTGGCGCGGATCCTGTTCATCCTGACCGGGCTGGTGCTGGCGCTCGACATTATGAATGCCACCGCGCTGATTGGTGCGGTGCTGGGCGCGGCGGGGGTGGTCGGCCTGGCGCTTGGCTTTGCGGTGCGCGACACGGTGGAGAATTTCATCGCCTCGATCCTGCTCAGCCTGCGGCAGCCGTTCCGGCCCAATGATTTTGTCGATATCCAGGGCGATCAGGGCACCGTGGCGCGGCTGACCTCGCGCGCGACGATCCTGATTTCGCCAGAGGGCAACCACATCCGCATTCCCAATGCCACGGTGTTCAAGGGCCGTATCGTGAATTTCACCCGCGACCCGCGGCGGCGCTTCGGCTTTGACCTTGGGGTGGATGCGGATGCGGATCTGGCGGCAGCGCTGTCGACCGCCGTTGCCGCGCTGGACGCGCAACCCTTTGTGCTGGATGATCCCGAAGTCGGCGCCTGGATCAGCGAGGTGGGGGATTCTAACGTGATCCTGACCTTCACCGGCTGGGTGGACCAGACCCGGGTGGATTTCGCCAAGGCGCGCGGCGAGGCGATCCGGGCCGCCAAGATGGCGCTGGAGGCAGCGGGCTTTGGCCTGCCGGAGCCGATCTACAGGGTCCGGCTGGACAGCGCCGCAGAGGCGGCGCCAGCCCCGGCCAAGGATACCGCCGCAAAACAGGCGCCGCGGGAGGCCGTCAGCGCGGACTTGCCGGAGGCCGCCGACCCCGAACGGACGGAACTGGCGGCTGCCGGCGCCGCGCGGCGGGAGCGCGAGGGACTGGATGGCGGCGAAAACCTGCTGGATGCGCAGCAACAGGCAGAGTGACAGGGCCGCGAGGCGGCGCTGCCGCGCAAACGGAAACGGCCCGGCTGTGAACAGCCGGGCCGGGACATGCCGTATGCGTAAAGATCAGATTTTTGCAGCCGAGGAGCGCGGTCCTGCGACAAGCCAGGCGATGAAGCCCAGCACCGGCAAGATAAGGATGACGAGCACCCAGACGATCTTGGCGGCGGTTGAGGCCCCGGACCCCAGAACCTGAATGATTGCGTAGATGTCGGCAGCAAGGACCAGAAGGCCAATCAGTCCATATTCCATTGTGTATCCCCTAATGATGCTCTGATGGCCTAACGCGTGCAGCCGGCGATTGTTCCAAATTTATTCTACAGGGCTGGTTTGCAGGGGCTTTTGCGGTCCCAGCGGCGGTGCCAGGCAGTCTGGCCCTGACCGCCCGCATTCCGCGGGGGCCGTGCAGCCCGATGCAGGCCGCACCAGAGCGCAAAAAAAAGCGCAGCGGCGTGCGCTGCGCTTTTTTTCCGTCCTGTAAAGCGCGGATTAGCCGTCTTCCTTGGCGTCTTCTTCCGGGCTCTGAATGTCGACGGTCGGAACGGTCACGGTCACGTCCTTGGTACCGGTCTCGATGTCGCCGACTTCGGCTTCGAACTCGGGCAGCTGGCCGCCCTCAACTTTGACATCGACGTCAGGCAGGCGGGTTTCTTCGGTCTGGTCGATGTCGACCATGTAAACAGCAAAAACCAGCACAAGAATGCCGGCGATGGCGGCGAAGATATAGGAAGGTTTCATCGTACTGTCCTTTCGGGTTTCGTCAGCCGGTCAACGCGCCGGAGTCCGCAAAGGTTCCCGCGCCAAGTGCCGCAGTTGCAGGTTTCCGCAGGGGCAGCCCGGGTTAAGGCATTGGAGTCAAAAGAAACAAAATTACGCCGTGCCGCAGCATTTTCGGGACTTTTCCGGGGCCGGGGCCGCGATCACAGGCTGAGACTGGCTTCGATTTCCGCCTGCATATGCCCGATTGCGGCGCACAGCCGCGCCGTGAAGGCCTCGGACGTCAGGGACGGGGTGGCGTAGCCGGGGGTGAGAATCGAGACGCTGGAACTGATTCGCGGCGTGAACCGGCGAATCGCCAGCCCTGCGGTTGTCTGGCGCTGCTGCAAACAGCCATAGGCGGTGATCATGTCGCAGATCATGTAACACATGCCCGCCGCAACAAACTGCAGGCCGGGGGCCCAGGTGCGCAGCTCCAGCCGCTTGCGGAACCGGCAGCCGCTGCGCTGAAACGCGGCCTCGGTCCGGACCGTCATGGGGTGCTTTTCAAACAGCACCGCCATCGGCGCCCCGTCCAGATCCTGCGGCGTGATCTGTTCGGCCGAGGCCAGCGGATCGCTTTCCGGGACGATGCAGACGCTTTCCAGGTCGAAGTCCGTCTGCTTGATGGACGGGCGCGGCTCCGGGGTTTCGGCAAAGCCGATGTCGAACTGCTGCGAGGCGATCAAATCCTCGATCACATCCGAGGACCGCATGATCAGCGAGACCTCCAGATCATCCTTGCCTTGCAGAAAATCCGTTAAAATCCTTGGCATGAACAGCCCGGCCGCCGCCGGGTGGCAGGCGACCCGCAGCTTGCCGGCCTCATGGCTGCGGATCTTGCTCACCGTGCGCTCGATCCGCTCGATGCGTTCCAGCACGGCCTCGCATTCCTCCAGAAAGAAACGGGCCTCCGGGGTTGGGATCAGCTTGCCCTGCTCGCGGACAAACAGGCTGAAGCCCAGTTCCCCCTCCAGCGTTGAAATCATGGTGCTGACAGCGGGCTGGGTGCGCCCGACGGTGCGCGCGGCCTGGGAAATGGAGCCGCTGCGCATGACCTCGCGGAAGGTGAAGATTTGGCGGATCGAGAAGTTCATGGCATGGGTATCAAGGAAATTGATGGAGTCAGAGATATTTTCAAATTGATCTTATGCCCTTTGTCCAGCCAAATCCGCCAAACCCGGTGAGGGGACACCGGAAGGAGGACCGATGGACACATTCACAAAATACTTGCTGACGGGCTGATCTGTCTGGTGGCCCTGGGCCAGTTTGTACAGGTGGTCACCCGGTACCTGCTGCAGATCCCGGTGATGGGGCTGGAGGAGACCATGCTCTACCCGACCATCTGGCTGTATATCCTGGGCGCCGTGAACGCCTCGCGCGAGGACACCCACATCCGCGCCAACGTGCTGGAAATCGCCATCAAGACAGAGCGCGGCCACACCGTTCTGGCGATCATCGGCGAAATCATCAGCCTGACCGTCGGCCTGTGGCTGCTGAGCTGGGCCTGGGAATACACCCAGTACGC
>NZ_CP041158.1:0-59812 GCF_006740765.1 Leisingera aquaemixtae | reverse complement strand
CGATCACATGCGCGGCGACCCGCATGTGACCGCCTGTTTCTTCGGCGAGGGGGCGGTGGCCGAAGGCGAGTTTCACGAGGCGATGAACCTGGCCGCCCTGTGGGGGCTGCCGGTGCTGTTTGTCTGTGAAAACAACGGCTATGCCATGGGCACGGCGCTGGGGCGCAGCGAGTCCGAGACCGACATCAGCGCCAAGGCGGCGGCCTATGGGGTGGCGGCCGAGGTGGTGGACGGGATGGATGTGGTGGCGGTCGAGACCGCGGCGCGGCGGGCGCTGACAGCGATCCGCGAGAGCGGCAAGCCGGTGTTTCTGGAATGCCGCACCTACCGGTTCCGGGCGCATTCGATGTTCGACGCCCAGCTTTACCGCGACAAGGCGGAGGTGGAGGACTGGCGCAAGCGCGGCCCGATCGTGCGCTTCCGCAGCTGGCTGCTGGAGGCCGGGCTGATCCACGCGGAGGAGGTGGACGGGATCGAGGCGGAGATCACGGCGGAGATTGCCGAGGCGGTGCAGTTTGCCGAGGACGGATCGTGGGAGCCGGTGGAAGACCTGACGCGCCATGTCCTGGGGCCGCAGCCCGGCCCGGTTGCGTCGGCGGCGCCCGGCGGCGAAACCAGCGTGGTGAGCTACCGGGACGCGGTGCGCGCTGCGCTGCGCGATGCGATGACGCGCGACGACCGGGTGTTCCTGATGGGCGAGGACGTGGGCGCCTATGGCGGCTGCTATGCGGTGTCGATGGGGCTGATGGAGGAATTCGGCGAAGCCCGGATCCGCGACACGCCGCTGTCGGAGTCGGGTTTCACTGGCGCCGGCATCGGCGCGGCGATGGCGGGATGCGCCCGGTGGTGAGCTGATGACGGTGAATTTCTCGCTGCTGGCCTTGGATCAGATCCTGAACACCGCCGCCACCGTGCGGCACATGTCCGGCGGCCAGTTCGGGGTGCCGCTGGTGATCCGCATGGCCACCGGCGCGGGCAAGCAGCTGGCGGCGCAGCACTCGCACAGCCTGGAAGGGTGGTACGCGCATATCCCGGGCTGAAAGTGCTGGCGCCCGCCACGGTGGAGGACGCGCGGGGGATGCTGTGGACGGCGCTGTGCGATCCCGATCCGGTGCTGATCTTTGAAAACGTGATGCTCTATAACCGCGAGGCGGCGCTGAACAGCACGGCGGGGCCGGTGGATATCGCGCAGGCGGCAGTGCGCCGCGACGGCAGCGATGTCAGCCTGATCACCTATGGCGGGTCGCTGTTCAAGACGCTGGAGGCGGCGGAGGCTCTGCAGGGCGCGGGTATCTCGGCGGAGGTTCTGGACCTGCGCAGCCTGCGGCCGCTGGATGATGCCGCGATCCTAGCCTCGGTGGCAAAGACCCGCCGCGCGGTCATCGTGGACGAGGGCTGGCGCTCCGGCTCGCTGGCGGCGGAGATTTCGGCGCGGATCATGGAGCAGGGGTTCTGGACGCTGGACGCGCCGGTCGGGCGGGTTTGCTCGGCGGAGGTGCCGATCCCCTATCCCAAGCATCTGGAAGACGCGGCGATCCCGCAGGTGGCGGCCATCGCGGCGGCGGTGCGGGCGATGATGGGAGCGGCGTAGGATGGGTCTGTTCACAATGCCCTCGCTTGGCTCCGACATGGAGAGCGGCACGCTGGCGGAATGGCTGGTGGCACCGGGCGATACGGTGGCGCGCGGCGATGCGGTTGCGGTGGTCGAAACCCAGAAGGGCGCGATTGAAATCGAGTGTTTCGAGGCCGGCACGGTGCAGGAGCTGAAGGCGCAGCCCGGCCAGGTGCTGCCGGTGGGGGCGCCGATGGCGGTCATTCTGGCGGCAGGCGAGGCGGTGCCGGAACCGGAAGCCGCAGCCGCGCCGCCGCCTGCTGCGCCTGCCGCCCCGCGCCTGCCCCGGCTGCTGCGCCGCCTGCCGTGGAGAGGGCAGGGGTGGGGGCCGTCAGGGCGTCTCCGGCGGCGCGGCTGCGGGCGGCGGAGCTGGGGTGGATTTGGGCGGCCTCAGGGGCAGCGGCCCGGGCGGCGCCATCGTGCTGGCGGATGTGGAAGCGGGCGGCGGGGGCGGCACTGGCGAACCGGTCTCCCGCCTCGATGAGATGCGCAAGGCGATTGCCGCGGCGATGACCCGCGCCAAGCAGACGATCCCGCATTTCTATCTGTCCCAGACCATGGACGTGCAGGACGCCATCGACCTGCTGGCGGTGCGCAACTCGGAGGCGCTGCCGGAGGAACGCATCCTGCTGGGCGCGGTGCTGCTGCGGGCGGCGGCGCTGGCGGCGCAGAAGGCGGAGACCCTGAACGGGCATTACACCGATGGCGCTTTTCAGCCCGCCGCGCAGGTCAATCCCGGTCTTGCGGTGGCGCTGCGCGGCGGCGGGCTGGTGGCGCCGGCGCTGGAGGATGCGCCGTCGATGCCGCTGCGCGAGACCATGGCGGCGATGCGCGACCTCGTCTCGCGCGCGCGGGCGGGGCGGCTGACTGGATCCGAGATGACCCGCGGCACCCTGACCGTGTCCAGCCTGGGCGGCACCGGCGGCGAGGTGATGGCGGGGGTGATCTTTCCGCCGCAGGTGGCGCTGATCGGGATCGGCGCGCCGCAGCTGCGGCCCTGGGTGGCCGGCGGCCGGATCGTGCCGCGCACGGTCGTGACCGTGACCGTGGCCGCCGATCACCGGGTCAGCGGCGGGCGGCAGGCGGCCCGGTTCCTGAGCGAATTCGAAACACTGGTTTCCCAGCCGGAGGCGTTATGACCCAGACCGATATGCGTGCCGTTTTCCTTGAAGAGCTGACCCGGGTGGCCCCGGACATTGACCCCGCAGGGGTGTCGGACGGGGATCATCTGCAGGATGATCTGGAGCTGGATTCGATGGATATTTTGAATCTGGTGGCTGCCCTGCACCAGCGGCTTGGCATCGAAATCCCGGAGGCGGATTACCCGCGGATTGCCACCGCGGGGGCCGCCGCCGCTTACCTGTCTGCCGCGGCGGCTGCGGATTAGGCGGTTGCGGCGGCGCTGAGCGGTTTTCCGCCCGGATGGGGCCCGCTGCGGCCTGTCAGGGCGGGCGTTTGATCTTAATTAAAGCGGCCCCGGCGGGCAGGTGGCACAATGGCAGCAAGGTGAAATCCGCTGCGAGGAGATGAACAGATGCCAGAAAAACCGACATACCAAAATGCGGGTGTTTTTGCGGAGGCGCTGAAGCCGTGGCAAAGCGCGATGCAGTTCAACCCGATGTACAAGCCGCAGGTGGAGCAATTCTGGAACGTTCAGGAGAAGTTCCTGGATGAAGCTGAGGTCTTTGCGCGCCATTGGTTCGAGCGCCGGCACGAGGCGGCGCGGACGGCGCTGGACGCGGCCCGGACCATTGCCTCGGACAACCCCGGCGCGCCGGTTTCAATGGCCGAGGCCTTTGCGGAATGGCAGCGCCACTCGGCAGAGCGCATCGCCGAGGACAGCCAGGAATGGTTCGGCATGATGTCCCGCTGCGCCCGCTACATGAGCGATACCGAAGCGGATGCGGTGGAAGAGACCATCGGCGAAGCAGTGAAGATGACCAAGAAGGCCACCAAGACCGCGCAGTCCGACCCGGTCTGAGCTTGTCTGAGCCTGTCTGAACCTGTCTGAACCGGACAGCGCCCCGCCGCCATGCGGGGCGCTTTGTTCGTTCAGCCGATGCGGTAGAGCGCGGCAATTGAGCTGAAGTAGACCGCCAGCACCAGCCAGGAATCCAGGCCCGCGCCCAGGATCCTGGGGGTGCGGCGGATCAGCAGCCCCGCGACATAGATCGCCGTCACCAGTATGCCGGTGGCAATGCTGAGCTGGGCGCCTGTGGTGGCATGGTCCAGGATCGGGCCGCCGCGGAAGGCGATGTCGGCCGGCAGCAGCAGGGCCAGCATGATCAGGTTGCTGCCGAAGATGTTGGAAATCGCCATCGTGTAGGCGCCGATGCGGGCCGCCGCCAGCGTCGTGCTGAGCTCCGGCAGCGACGTTGCCGCCGCCAGCAGGGTCACCCCGACAAAAGACGCGCCGAGCTGTGTCCGCTCTGCCAGCAGATCGGCGCTGAGCGCCAGCGCCGCGCCGGCCGCCAGGATCAGCAGGCTGCAGACCGCAGAGCGCAGCAGCAGCACACGGTTGCTGGCGGCGTCCTTTGCGCGCAGATGGGCGCGCAGGGTCTTGTGGCGTTCCTGCTCGCCGGGGAGGTCGACCGGCGCCCAGGTGGTTTTGCGGTCAAAGACCCGCAGCAGGTAAATCACCAGCGGAAAACCGGCCGCCAGCAGGATGGCGCCCAGCCCGATCCCCGGACCGAGGTCGAGGTCGCCCAGAAAGGTGACGCACAGCAGGACGCTGAGCAATGCGATCAGCAGCACCGCCAGCAGCGCATGATTGGGTTTGCGGGGCCAGGAGGTCAGCGCGTAGCGCACCGCAAAGATATCGGCGGCCGCCAGGATGGCGGTCTGGATGGTGATGCCGCCGAACATGTTGCCCAGCACCAGCTGGGCATTGCCCACCTGCGCCGCGGTGACGGTGGTGACGATCTCCGGCAGTTCGGTAACGGTGGCGAGGAACAGCAGGCCGACGAATTCCTTGGCCAGCCCGTAGCGCTCCGCCAGTTCATCCCCGGCCATCGCCAGCCGGGTGCCCGCAAGCCACACCACCAGCGCCGCAGCGGCAAACACTGCGGCAAGTCCGTAGACGGGCAGGGCATCCGGGCCGGGCACGGGAGCCGCGGTCAGCCGGACATCAGCACCGGAATCCGGGCCTCCCGCAGCACGTGTTCGGAGGCGTCTCCGAAGATCAGCCGGTGCAGCCTGGAGTGGCCGTAGCCGCCCATGATCACCAGATCGCATTGCTGGCTGGCGGCCTCCATCAGGATGCGGATGCCGGGCGGATGCTCGGTGTCCTGGATCTGGCGGACCTCCGCCGTGACGCCGTGGCGGGACAGCAGGCGGGCGATTTCATGGCCTTCGGTGGCGAACTCGGCAGAGCGGTGATGCGGCTCCTGGATGGTGACGACCTCAGCAAAGGCGGCGCGCTGCAGGAAGGGCAGGCCGTCGTGCAGGGCGCGGGCCGACTCGCGGCTGCCGTTCCAGGCGGTCAGGATGCGGGTGCCGACCGGCTTGCTGTCCCAGTCGTCCGGCAGCAGCAGCACCGGGCGGCCGCTGTTCACCACCAGATCCTTTTGAAACCCGGCCTGATCGAAGCGTTCCTGCTGCCGGTCGGGCAGCAGCGCCACGATCAGATCGCAGCGGGTGGCCGAGTCCAGCAGCTCGTCCGCGGCGTCCGGCGAGCGGGCCGCGCGCGAGCGCCATTCGGCGGTGCAGCCGGCCTGGTCCGCCGCGGCCTGGAACAAGTTCTCGATCTTCCGGTCCTCTTCGGCGACCCGCCGGTTGAAGTCGCCCAGCACGATTTCATCGGAGGCGATTGCGATGCCGGAGTAGGGCACCAGCGCCTCGCGCGTGTGCAGGCCGGTCAGATGGGCGTCGAACTGCCGCGCCAGACCGCAGGCCGCCGGCAGCAGGTGCGCGGCGGCGAACTCCGATGTCAGGCAGGCAAGAATGGTCTTGTAACTCATGGCTTGGGGGTTCCTTCCCGGATGCGGATGCCTGCAGCGCTGGCGGCGCCGCGAGGCCTGCCTATGAGATATAGCAGATCGCCCCTGAGTCAGGCGTTGATGCCGGTCAACCGGTCACGGGGGGCGGCGCGCTTTAACGCTGGTTAATGCGCAGGGCGGCGGTCTGGCGGAGTGTTGTGGATACAGCGACTCATCAATTTTCGAAGGAACCCGGATGATGACCGACAAACAGGACCCGAAACACACTGAACCCGCGGCCAGCCAGGACACCGGGGTTGCCGAGCGCACCTGGGGGCCGCTTTGGAACATCCGGGACGAGATCGACGATCTGCTGGAGGATCTGAACGCCGGCAGCTTCTTTGCGCCGCTGCGCCGCCGCAGAAAGGGGCAGGGGCGCCGGATCAGCGGGGCGCTGCCTGAGTTCACCTGGAAAGTGCCGGTGCTGGATGTGATCGACAAGGAGGACGAGCTGAAGCTGAGCGCCGAGCTGCCCGGCCTGACCGAAGACGATATCGACCTGCGGGTGAGCGACAGCATGCTGACCCTGCGCGGCGAAAAGAAGGAAGACCGCGAGGAGGGCGACAAGGACGGCGACTTTTACCTGAGCGAGCGGCGGTTCGGCGCGTTCGAGCGCAGCATCCGGATTCCGGAGGGCATCGACCGCAGCAAGATCGACGCCACCTTCAAGAACGGGGTTCTGACCGTGCGCCTGCCGAAGACGCCCGAAGCCCGCACCCCGGCGCAGAAGATTGATGTGAAACCGGCCTCCTGACGGGTCCGGCGCAGGTGACGGGCAGGCCGCCGGCGGCAGGGAAAGGAGAGGCCCATGCTTGTAGAAGAGATCATGTCGGTCCCCGCACGGTTTGCCCGCCGCGGGGACAGCGTGGCCAGCGCCGCGGAGCAGATGCGCAGCCTTGGAATCGGCGTGCTGCCGGTTGTTGAAAACGACGAGATTGTCGGCGTCGTCACCGACCGGGACCTTGCCCTGGTGCTGGCCGGACGGGACAGCGCGCTGAACGGGCTGACGCTTGCCGCGGTGATGAAGGCCGGGGTGATCTGCTGCCGGGCGGAGGACAGCATCGAAGCCGCGGCGGCGCTTATGGGGGACCACCAGGTGCGCCGCCTGCCGGTGCTGGATGACAGCGGGCGGCTGGCCGGCCTTTTGTCGGTGACGGACATTGCCGTCCATGCCTCGGAGCAGCTGGCCGGTGAGGCCCTGGGAGAGATTGCCGAGTACCGCTAGTCCGGCGGCTACTCAGGCAGCGGCGTGATTTCGGCCGCCAGGCGCTCCGGCTCCACCCCGGCGATCTCCGACAGGGTGGCAAGGTTGGTGATCCGGATATCCATGTGATCGGCGGTTTCGACCAGCCCGTTCCTGACAAAGCGGCGCAGGGTGCGGCAGACGTGGACGGCGGTCAGGCCGGTGAAATCGCCGATATGCCGCTGTGTCAGCGGCAGGTGGAAGGCGCAGTTGTCCGACAGGCCCAGCGGTCTTAGCCGCATGCACAGCTCAATCAGCGCATAGGCGATGCGGCTTTCGGCGCTGCCGCGCCCCAGCCGCAGCATCCGTTCCGACAGCCGCGCCCGCTCGGCGGCCTGAACCTGTTCGTTTGCCCGCGCCAGACGGGGGGACTCGGCCAGCATCCGGTGCCAGACCGCCAGCGGAATGACGGAGACCAGCGCCCCGGTGACCGCCTCGATGTTGAGCCCGGCCGTCTTGCCGTCCGCCGATGTCGGATCCGCGATATCGCCCGGCAGCATGAAATCGATCAGCTGCACTTCACCGTTCAGAGAGGATTTCGAGGTCGCCAGCCAGCCCTCGATCACCACGATGACCTTGCAGTTGTGCTCGCCGTCGTGCAGCAGGATCTTGTTGGCCGGCACCCGCTGCACGTTTCTGCGGAAGCTGTTCAGCGCGGTGTCATCGCTGCCGAAGTCCATCGCGCCAACCCGGAGGCTGGTCACGTTGGTGTATTGTATCGGAATTGCGCCTTGCCGTGTCACTGAAACTTTCCCCGCAAGAAATGGCAGTAGGGATCCTGATCCGCATACCGTACCGCACATTGACCGGCGGTAGAGTGGCATGGCCCCGCGGTGCAAGCGACACGATACTGGCGCGAAGCGATTCTGTCGACCGGACGCGGCGGTGCGCCGCAGGGGCGCCGGGGGCGGGGGCGGTGCCAGACCTGTTCCCGGGGCGGTGCCGGGCGGCTTCAGCGGGGGTCCGAAAGCGGCCGCATCTGCAGCCGGAAATCCTCTGTTGCCTGGAACGCCATGCCGTTGGGCACCTCCTCCCAGGGCTCGTCAAAGGTGACGGGTTCGGAGGCGACCTCAGCTGACCGGTAATCCGTATTATGGTGATGTTTGACGTGGGTCTCGCCGCAGACGGTGCAGATGTGCAGGTGGTCGCGGCGCAGGTGATACAGCGAGCGGTTGAGCCGCGCGCCCGCCAGCTGCTGCCCGTCGGTCAGGACGATGTTGAGGCCGGGCGGCCGGGAGGGATCAATCTCCGCGCACCAGGCGGCAATCCGGTTGAGCGCCTGCCGCACGGTGTCCAGCAGCCCCTTTTCGGGGTGCCGCAGGATCAGGCTGAGCAGGTAGCGGAACACATGCTCGCTGTCGGTCTGGCCGTGGATCGAGGACCGGTGCAAGGGGTCCATCGCGTCCAGCAGGCGGAACCGGATCTGGCCGAAGTTCGGAATGGTGCCGTTGTGCGCGAAGATCCAGCGCCCGTGGTGGAAGGGGTGGGTGTTCTCCAGACTGGTGGCGCCGACCGTTGCGCGGCGGACATGGGCCACCGCGGTGCGGCCATAGATCCGCGCTGCGGCCTTGGCGAAATGCTCGCCGTGATAGGCTGCCCAGACCTGTTTTTCGATGACCGGAACGCCGTCGGGATAATCGGCCACCCCCCAGCCGTGGCCGTGCATCATGCCTTCCATGTCGCCCTTGCTTTGCGCCATCAGGGCGTTCTGGGCCTTGACCAGACCGCATTCGACGCGGGTCGGCTCATTCGCGTGCATGGCATAAAGGCGGCACATATTTTTACCGGTCAGCTCGGTCCAGGGGATAGTGTGATAGTATGCCCTGCAGGTGCAGCCGTAAAGAAGGGGGGCAGCCTTGGACCCGAGCCGGACCGGGGATAAGCGGGGCAGAGCCGTGGATGCAATTGCCGGCAGGCTGGCCCGGGACGAGCCCGCGCTGCGGTCCTCGCGCGATCTGTGGCCGGGCGTGCGGCAGGGCACCGGCAGCGGCGCTTCGCTGTTTATCGGCGATATGGTTGGCATTGCCCTGTTCACGCCGGCCATGGCCGGAACCCGGGATTACCGGATGGCGCTGCTTGCCAAACCCGGCGATGCGGTTGTGGTGCGGCAGCGCAGCCCCGGCTTTGAGGCCTATCTGGCGGAGTATCTCGGCATCCGCCAGGTCCGCTTTCTGGAGGCGCAGGGCGCGGACCCGGCGCCGGTGGCCAAACAGTGCCGCACCAGCGCGGCGCTGTTTGGCCCGCTGCTGGAGCTGTTGCGGGCGGCCGGGTCGCTGACCCTGCACGGCTATCTGGTGACCGGGCACCTGTGGCAGCTGGCCCAGGCGCTGGCCGCCGCCGCCGGTTTGCCGGTCTATGTCGCAGGCCCCTCGCCGCGGATGTCGCGCCGGGTCAATGACAAGCTGTGGTTCTGGGAGGTGGCGCGGGAGATCGCCGGGCCGGATTCGGTGCCGCCCACCGCCTTTGCCTTTGGCCCGGCGGCGGCGGCGGGGCAGATCGCCCGGCTGGCGCGGGTGTCCGGGCAGGTCGTGGTCAAGGTGCCGGACAGCGCCGGTGCGGCCGGCAACATCCGGTTCGGCGCCGCGCAGCTGGAGGGCCTTGGCCCGGCGGCGCTGCGCGCCCTGCTGGAGCAGCGGCTGCGGGCGGCCGGCTGGGAGGGCCGCTACCCGGTGCTGGTGGGGGTGTGGGAAAGCGGCGTGGAAAAGAGCCCGTCGGTGCAGATGTGGCTGCCGCAGGCTGCCGGCGGGCCGCCGGAAATCCTCGGTCTGTTCGAGCAGCGGGTGCAGGGGCGCGAGGGCAGGTTCGCGGGCGCGCGCTATGCCAGCCTTTCGCGGGACACCGAAGACACGCTGACGGCGGACGCCCTGCGCCTGGGCGCTTTGTTTCAGCAGGCCGGGTATTTCGGGCCGTGCTCCCTGGATGCGGTGCTGCGGACGGATCCGTCAGGGGCGGAGCAGATCCACTGGATCGAATGCAACGGGCGCTGGAGCGGCGTGTCGATCCCGCTCGCCGCCGCCACCGGGCTGCTGGGGCAGCGTCCGGGCGGGATTGTCATCGTGCAGGAATACCTTGCGGACCAGGCCCCGCATGACACCGCCTGGCAGTGCAGCCGACTCGGCGATCTGCTGTTGCGGCGCGGCCAGTCGCGCGAAGGGGTGATCCTGGTGTCGCCGCCGCGGCCGCAGCGGGCCTCGCTCAACGCGGCGGCGGTTGCGGGCAGCCAGGCGCGGGCAGAGGCGCTGATGGACGCGGTGTTCGAGCGGATCAGCCCGGCCGGCTGAGCAGGGCCGCTGCGGGCGGCATTGATGCCCATTAATGCGGCCCGCGCCGAAATGGCCGATCCTGACCCCGCACATATCAGCGGGAGGGAAGAGGATGTCGACCACGGGTATCAAGACGCTGGATCATGCGCCGCAGGTTTTTGCCGAATGGCTGAACCAGCTGTGCGAGGATCTGGAATGGCCTGACAAGTCCAGGGCCTATCTGCTGCTGCACGAGACTTTGCATGCGATCCGCGATTTCCTGTCGGTTGACGAAGCCGCCGACCTGGCGGCGCAGCTGCCTGTTCTGGTGCGCGGCGTGTTCTACGCCGGCTGGGACCCGTCCAAGACGCCGGCCAAGCCCCGCAGCAAGAAGGACCTGCTGGCCCGCATCGAGGCGCGCTTTGACAAGGATCCGCTGGACGACCCCGAACGCGCGGTGGCGGCGGTGTTCGACCTGCTGCGCCGCCACGTCTCGAAAGGGGAGTTCGACCAGGTCAAGAACGCGATGCGCAAGCCGATCCGGGACCTTTGGGACTAGGCAGTGGCGCGCGGGCGCCCTGCCACGGCGGCGGGCTACTGGGTGACCACCACGGTGCAGGCCGCGTGGTGCAGGACCTTCTGGGAGACGCTGCCCAGCAGGATCTCGCGCACCAGGCCCAGCCCGCGCCGGCCGATGACGATCATCGCGGCGTTTTCGGTGTCGGCGGTTTTCAGAATGGCGTCCGCGTAATCGCCGGCGCAGAGGTGCGTGACCACATCCTGCGCGCCCGCATCCCTCGCGCGGTGCTCTGCCCAGTCGAGGATCGTCTCGCCAACCGCCAGAATCGCATTTGCCTTCTCATGCTCCTCTGCCGCGCTGGCAAACAGCCCCAGAAAGTTGGCGGGCTGGCCGCGGGGCGTCAGGTTCTGAGCCGCAGCCACATGCGTGTACAGCTGCTCCGTCTCGGCGAGCTGCATCATCTCTGCGGGCGGGCGCCCGTGCAGGTAGACGTGCACGATGCTGAGGCCGTGGCCGAGCTTGTCCGACAGCCTGGCGGCAAAGTCCACCGCGCGGTTTCCGGCGTGTGATCCGTCCGTGGCAGCAAGAATTCTGTCAGTCATGGCCAGCCCCCTGTTCTCCAAGCGATTCCCGGAAAATGTAATCCGGCACCGGGCGGGCCGCATTGCCTCGCGTCAACCCCGCAGGCAGTTCCAGAGCGCGGCAGCGGCCCGCCGCGCAGGACATGACAGCGCAGCCCGCCAAGGCCCGTTGCCTTCCTTGCCATGTTCACTAAAGTGCCATGCTTCACCACAGCGCGCCGGGTGCCCGGCCTGACCTGACGTTCCCGAGGAGAGCACAAGATGACCCCGCTGGCGCGATATCTGCCTATTCTGGACTGGGGCCGCTCCTATACCGGCGCCCAGATGTCCAGCGACCTGATCGCGGCGGTGATCGTCACGATCATGCTGATACCGCAATCGCTGGCCTATGCGCTGCTGGCCGGGCTGCCGCCGGAGGCGGGGATCTATGCCTCAATCGTTCCGATCCTGCTCTATGCGGTGTTCGGAACCTCGCGGGTTCTGGCGGTGGGGCCGGTGGCGGTGGTGTCGCTGATGACGGCCGTGGCGGTCGGGCAAGTGGCGGAGCAGGGCACCATGGGATATGCGCTGGCGGCCCTGTCGCTGGCCCTGCTGTCGGGGGTGATGCTGCTTGCGATGGGCCTGCTGCGGTTGGGGTTTCTGGCAAATTTCCTCAGCCATCCGGTGATCGCGGGGTTCATCACCGCCTCGGGCGTTCTGATTGCGGCCAGCCAGCTGAAGCACATTCTGGGGGTGCCCGCGCAGGGCCACACGCTGCTGGAAATGGCCGCCTCGCTTGCCGCCCATGCCGCTGAGACCAGCCTGCTGACCCTGGCGATCGGCGCCGGGGCGGTTGCTTTTCTGTTCTGGGTGCGCAAGGGGCTGAAGCCGCTGCTGCTGCGGCTTGGCCTGCCGCCGGGGCTGGCAGATTTCGCCGTCAAGGCGGGACCGGTTGGCGCCGTGGTTGCCACCACGGTGCTGGTCCAGGCCTATGGCTTGCACACCCAAGGGGTCGCCATTGTCGGCGCGGTGCCGCAAAGCCTGCCGCCGCTGACGCTGCCCTCGTTCTCGCTGGAGCTGCTGAACACGCTGCTGGTGCCGGCGCTGCTGATTTCGGTGATCGGGTTTGTCGAATCCGTCTCGGTGGCGCAGACGCTGGCCGCCCGCAAGCGCCAGCGCATCGATCCAGATCAGGAGCTGATCGGCCTGGGGGCTGCGAACCTTGGCGCTGCGTTCACCGGCGGCTTTCCGGTGACTGGCGGCTTTGCCCGGTCGGTGGTGAATTACGACGCCGGGGCCGAAACCCCGGCGGCCGGCGCCTTCACCGCCGCCGGTCTGGCCATTGCCGCCCTGTTCCTGACCCCGCTGGTCTATTTTCTGCCCAAGGCGACGCTGGCCGCCACGATCATCGTCGCAGTGCTGAGCCTGGTTGATTTCTCGATCCTGAAACGGACGTGGGTCTATTCCAAGGCGGATTTCCTGGCGGTGGCGGCAACGCTGCTGATGACCCTGGGCCTGGGCGTCGAGGCCGGGGTGTCCGCCGGGGTGATCATGTCGCTGCTGCTGCATCTCTACAAGACCTCGCGCCCGCATGTGGCAGAGGTCGGCCGGGTGCCCGGCACTGAGCATTTCCGCAATATCCGCCGCCACAAGGTGGAGACCAGCCCCGGCCTTCTGAGCCTGCGGATCGACGAGAGCCTGTATTTCGTGAACGCGCGGTTTCTGGAGAACCTGGTGCTTGACCGGCTGGCCCGCGACAAGGATCTGCGCAACGTGGTGCTGATGTGCTCGGCGGTCAATGAAATCGACTATTCCGCGCTGGAGAACCTGGAGGCGATCAATCAGCGGCTGAAGGAGCAGGGGATCGGCCTGCACCTGTCCGAGGTCAAGGGCCCGGTGATGGACCGGCTGCAGAAGACGCATTTCCTGGAGGAGCTGAACGGGCGGGTCTACCTGTCGCAATTCCACGCCTGGCAGGAGCTTTCCGGGGCAGCCTGATAAAGCCCTTCGAGGCATCCGGTAAACCGCGCGCCGGGATCACGCCGGGTTGCCGATGCGGATCGATTCCAGATGCTCGGGCACCCGGACACGGCGGTGCAGCTCATGCGAGATGCGCCGCCGGAGCGTGTCGGCGGCCTCGGTTTCGCCGTGCGTGAGATAGGTCATGGCCGGCGCCGGGCCTGCCGCCATCCAGCGCAGCAGCTCATCGGCGTCGGCATGGCCCGAGAATGTCTCAAGCTGGGCGACGCGGGCGCGGATCACGTGGTCCGTGCCGAAGATCCGCAGCCGCCGCTCTCCCGCCGCCAGCGAGGCGCCGCGGGTGCCGCCCGCCTGATAGCCCGACAGCACGATCATGGTGCGCAGGCTGCCGCCGAAGTTCACCACGTGGTGCAGGATGCGGCCGCCGGTGATCATGCCGCTGGCCGACAGGATGACCATCGGCCCCTCCAGCGTGTTCAGCTCCCTGGACTCGGCCACCGAATTGGTCCGGGCCGGAAGCTGGAAGACGGCGGCGCAGTCCTGCCGGGGGATGCGGTGCTCGGCGCAGTGGCGGAGATAGATATCGGTGGCGTCCGACGCCATCGGGCTGTCGAGGAACACCGGAACCCGCGGGATGCGGCCAGAGGCCATCAGGCGCGACAGGTGATAGGTGATGCCCTGGGCGCGCCCGACCGCAAAGGCGGGGATCAGCACGATGCCCTTCTGCTTCAGGAACGGGGCCAGGATGCCCGCCAGCTCATCCTCGGGCGAAATGTCGGGGTGCAGGCGGTCGCCGTAGGTCGACTCGCAGACCAGCACATCGGCGCCGGGGAAGGGCTCCGGCGGCGGCATCAGCGGGTCGCGGTCCTGGCCCAGATCGCCGCTGAAATGCACCGTCCTGCCGCCGATGCTGACCCGGATCTGTGCCGCGCCCAGCAGGTGGCCCGCGCGGATGAACTCCGCCTTCAGGCCGCCGCCAAGGTCCAGCGGCACCCCGAAGGGATGCGTCTTGAACCGCCGCAGGGCGGCGCGGGCGTCCTGTTCGGTGTAGAGCGGATTGGGCCGCTTGTGCCGGGAATAGCCCTTGCGCCGGGCGTGCTGGGCTTCTTCTTCCTGCAGGCGGCCGCTGTCCGGCAGCAGCAGCCCGCACAGGTCGCGGGTGGGCGGCGTGCAATAGACCGGCGCCCGGCAGCCCGACCGGATCAGCGCCGGCAGATAGCCGGAATGGTCCAGATGGGCATGGGTCAGCAGGATGGCGGTGATCGAACCGGGGCGCAACGGGAACGGCTTGCGGTTGCGCCGCCTCAGCTGCTTGTAGCCCTGGTACAGGCCGCAATCGACCAGCACCCGGTGCTGTCCGGCCTCGATCAGGTAGCGCGAGCCGGTGACCGTTCCGGCGGCCCCGAGGAAACGCAGCCTGGCACTGTCTGGCGGCGGCATGGCGGCCTCCCCTCTTGCGGTGGCCTACCTGGAAAACAGGACCGGCAGTTTCGCATGCGCCAGCAGCTCGCGGGTGGCGGCGCCGATCACGAAATCATAGGCCCAGGAATGCCCGAAGGCGCCGGCCGCCAGCATGTCGGCGCCGCATTCCACCGCCACCTTCAGCAGCATGGTCCCGGTGTCCTGCGCCGTCCGTTCGCGGTTGATCAGCGTCACCGGGTGGCCGTGCCGGTCAAGGGCGGCCGCCATGTCCTCGCGGCAGGTCAGCCCGTCGCCGCCGTCGCCGACGTGGAGGATCGACAGGGTGGCGCCCGGCTGTGCCAGGACGCGCGCGTCATGGGCGGCGCGGACGGCTTCGCGGGTGTTGCTCCAGCCGATCAGGATATGCGCGCCGACGGGAGCCGGGTCCCAGCCCTCGGGCAGGATCAGCACCGGGCGGCCCGAGCGGCGGATCAGCTGTTCCTGCAGCTGGCGCTGGCTGTACCTGGCGCCCTCTGGCGGGCATTGCGCCGCGATCACCAGATCCGCGGCGGCCACGTTGTTCAGCAGGAACTCCTCGGCGCTTTGGCTGCCCAGCGGCTGCAGCCTCAGATCATAGGGAAAATCGCGCCCCGCCGCAGCCGCCTCAAAGGTTTTGGCGGCAGCCTCCGCCTCCTCCTGCTGCCATTCGGGCACATAGGCCGCGCCATAGCTGACCAGGCCGCCCTCGGTACCGGCAAAGGGCACCTGCGCTTCGATCGGCATCACGCCGGTCAGATGGGCGCCGCTGCGGCTGGCCATATCCGCGGCAAAGGGCATCAGCCGTTGCGCATCCTCAGCCGAAAACAGCGCAACCGCCAGGGACTTGATCGTCATCGCAAAACTCCTTGCTGTGATGGGTGTCTCACCGGCGCGGAAAGTTCGGCCGGTCGGTGTTGTAATGCGCGGCGAGGTAATCGAGGATGACCTCGCGCTCGGCAGGCTCCAGCTCGGCCATGCCCTGCTCCTCGACCATCCAGTCCAGCAGCTCTGCCCAGCCCTCGCGGGTCTTGCCCTGCTGGGCAACGATCATCTCGGAATGGCAGGCGGTGCAGGCGTAAAAGGTTTCCTCTGCCCCCTCCGCCGCGACCAGCTGGCCGAACTCCGCCTCCTCCGCAGCGCCGGGCACCGCCGCAAGCGCGCAGCCGGCGGCGGCCAGCCACAGGCGTGCCGGGCACGCGGGGCGGGCCGCGCTGCGGGATGCGCTCTGCCGCGGCATCAGCTGACCCGCAGCCCGACGCGGTGCATCCGGTTGTTCAGATACCCCTTGGGATTCCAGTCGATGGCGAACCGCTGCATCTCGCCTTCGCTGTCGGTGGCGCGGGCCCAGATCTCGTAATAGCCGGCCACCGGGAAGCGCACCGTTGCGCGCCAGTTCTGCCAGGCGCCATCGTTGGCGGGCGGGTCAAGCTCCGCCGCCTGCCAGCTGGCCCCGAAGTCATGGGAGATATCCAGCCGTTCCACCGTGCGGTCGCCGGACCAGGCATGGCCGCGCACCTCGGTTTCCATGCCGGACGCGGCGCCATTGGCGGGGAAGGTGATCAGCGATTTCACCGGCATCCGCTCGATGATGCGGAAATCCTCCTTGGGCACGTCGTCGCCCGGCGCCACCGGATAGGCGGGCACGCGGTAGGAGGTGCCGGTCATCTTCGGCCCGTCATGCACCTGGTCGCGCAGCTCGATCCGGGTCAGCCATTTCTGCGAGCAGGAGCCGGGCCAGCCCGGCACCACCAGCCGCAGCGGCGCGCCGTTCATCGGGTGCAGATCGGCGCCGTTCATCTGAAAGGCGATCAGCACGCTGTCCGTCAGCGCCTTGGCAATCGGCAGCCCGCGCGAGATCGGCAGCTTGTCCGGATCGCCCGACAGATGGGTGTCGGCACCGTAATGCGCGGTATAGACCACGTTGTCCTGAACCCCCGCCGCCTGCAGCACGTCGCGCAGCCGCACCCCGGTCCACTCCGAGCAGGCCACCGCGCCATAGGTCCACTGGTTGCCGCTGGCGGGCGGATCGAAGAAGGCCCGCCCGTTGCCGCCGCATTCCAGCGCCAGCGCCAGGGTGACCACCTCGAACCGGTCCCTGAGATCGGCTATGGACAGCTCCAGCGGGCTGTCGGCAAAGCCGTCGACCGTCAGCGCCCAGCCCTCTGCGCTGGTGTCATCGGGGGGCAGCCCGTTGTTGCGGATAAAGTGCCGCGCCGTCGGGGTGACCGGATCATCCAGCAGCTCGGGCGGGGTTTCGGCGTTCAGCGGCCGGTCGTTCAGCAGCGTCAGCCCCTCCTTGCCCGCCAGACCGTTTTCGCTGGCCATCGCGGCGGGAAAGAACCCGTGCGGCAGGTTCCGGTGAAACGGAACCGCCAGCCCGGCGGCGGCGCCGAGGCCGGCCAGCCCTGCGGTTTTCAGGAACCGGCGGCGGCCGGGGCCGGTCTCAGCCTCCGCCTTCGCAGCTGCGGGGGGGGCCTTGTCGTTGGTAGCCATGATGTCATTCCCTTTGCTTGCGGGCCCTGCGCGTGCCGGGCCCTGGCTTGCGGGACGGCCGTCCGGACCGGCGTCCGCTGGAAGCTGATGCAGCCATTTGACCACGCGCCCGCGGCCGCCGCATTGACGGCGGTTAAGGGGGGCAGCCGCGTGCCGGGCCGCATGTGAGGGGGGCTTGATCCAAAACAAGTCATCCCGCACGGGATCGGCCTAAGCTTGGCGGATGTTGTGAATGACCGGGCGCTTGGCCATGCAAAATAAGACAGGCGCGGTATTTGCCGCGGCAGCCGTGCTGCTGGCGGGCGCCGCAATGTATTTTTACGTCGCCGGGAACGGCGCGGAGCTGCCAGAGGGCCTGGTGCAGGGCAACGGGCGGATCGAGGCCGAACAGGTGGAGATCGCCCCCGCCAGGGCCGGCCGGGTGCAGCAGGTCATGGCGGCGGAGGGCAGCCTGGTTGCGGCGGGCGACGTGCTGGTGGTGATGGACACCGACGAGCTGGCGGCGGCGCATGACCGGGCCAGGGCCGAAGCTGCGCTGGCGCGCCAGACCAAGGCCGAGGCGGAGGCGCTGGTGGTGCAGCGCCAGAGCGAGCACCGCCGCGCCGAACATGAGCTGGAGCGCGCCACCGCGCTCTTGGCCGGGCACAACATCTCCGAAACCCTCTTTGAAGAACGCGACACCGCGCATCAGGTCGCCGAAGCGGTGCTGGGCGCGGCGCAAGCGCGGGTCGCCACCGCCGAGGCCGGTATTGCGGCGGCAGAGGCCGAGGTGCGCCGGATCGCGGCGCAGATCGAGGACAGCACCCTAGTTGCGCCGATGCCGGGCCGGGTGCTTTACCGGCTGGCGGAACCGGGCGAGGTGGTCGGCGCCGGCGGGCCGATCCTTACGCTCTTGAGCCTTGAGAACATCTATATGGAGGTGTTCTTGCCCGCCCGCGAGGCCGGGCTTCTGCCAATCGGCGCCGAGGCCCGCATCGTGCTGGACGCGCTGCCCGATTACGCCATTCCCGCAACCGTCACCTTTGTGTCGCCAGAGGCGCAGTTCACCCCCAAGCAGGTCGAAACCCTCAGCGAGCGCGAGCAGCTGGTGTTCCGCGTCCGCGTGCGCATCCCGCAGGATCTGGTGGCGGCGCGGATCGAGCATGTGAAGACCGGCCTGCGCGGTGTCGCGGTGATCCGGCTGGACCCGGACCAGCCCTGGCCCGAAGCGCTGGACCGGCGCATCCCGCCTGAGCTGTTCGAATGACCGCCGCGGCAGGCCCTCCCGGCATCCGCATCGCGGAGGTGTCCCACCGCTACCGCAAGCATACTGCCCTGGATGCGGTTTCGCTGGATCTGCCGCCGGGCCGGCTGGTGGGATTCATCGGCCCCGACGGGGTCGGCAAATCCACCCTTCTGGGCCTGATCACCGGCGCCAAGAAACTGCAGGCCGGGTCGATAGACGTGCTGGGCGGCCCGATTAGCGACACCGCCCACCGGCGCCGGGTCTGCTCCGCCATTGCCTTCATGCCGCAGGGGCTGGGCCGCAACCTCTATCCCGAACTCTCGGTGCGGGAGAACCTCGAATTCTTCTCGCGCCTGTTCGGGCAGGGGGCGGAAGAGCGCGAGATCCGCATTGCGGCGCTGCTCACCGCCACCGGGCTGGCGCCTTTCGCGGACCGGCTGATGGGCCGGCTGTCGGGCGGCATGAAGCAGAAGCTGGGCCTCTGCTGCGCCCTGATCCACGACCCCAAGCTGCTGGTGCTGGATGAGCCGACCACCGGGGTCGACCCTTTGTCGCGCCGCCAGTTCTGGGCGCTGGTGGGCGCCATCCGCGATCAAAGCCCCGGCCTCTCGGTGCTGGTCTCGACCGCCTACATGGAGGAGGCGCAGAGTTTCGACTGGATCGTCGCGATGGATGCCGGCCGCGTGCTGTTCCAGGGCCCGCCGGAGGCGCTGAGAGGCACCGCGCCCGACCTTGAAACCGCCTACCGGCAGCTGCGGGCGCAGGGGGAGCCGCAGGCCATCCAGGTCGCAGCCCCCGCGCACCGGGTCAGTCCCGAGCCGGTGATCACCGCCCGCGGGCTGACCCGGCGCTTTGGCGATTTCGTGGCGGTGGACAGCGTCGATTTCACCATCGGCCGGGGCGAGATCTTCGGCTTTCTGGGCTCCAACGGCTGCGGCAAGTCGACCACCATGAAGATGCTGACGGGCCTTTTGCCGATCAGCTCCGGCGCGGCGCAGCTGTTCGGCAAGCCGGTGGATGCCCGCAACCGAGCGCTGCGCCGCGAGATCGGCTATATGAGCCAGGCGTTTTCGCTGTACGGCGAATTGAGCGTGCAGCAGAACCTGCAGCTTCATGCCCGCATTTTCGCGATTGCGGACCGCGAGGCCAGGGTTGCGGAACTGATCCGGCGCTTCGGCCTTGCGGCGCACAGCACCACCCTGGCCGCCGCCCTGCCGCTGGGCATCAAGCAGCGTCTGTCGCTGGCGGTAGCGGTGATCCACCGGCCGCGGGTGCTGATCCTGGACGAGCCGACCTCCGGCGTCGATCCGGAGGCGCGCGACATGTTCTGGGGATTGCTGGTCGAGCTGTCGCGCAACGAGGGCGTGACGATCTTCGTCTCCACCCATTTCATGGGCGAGGCGGAACGCTGCGACCGGGTGTCCTTCATGCACGCAGGCAAGGTTCTGGCCGAAGGCACCCCGGAAGACCTGATGGCCGCCGAGGCCGCAGACAGCCTGGAGGAGGCGTTTATTTCCATCCTCAAGGCCGCGGACCCCCCTGCCCCGGTCGCCGCGCCGGACACCGCGGTGCAGACCGCCCGCGCACGCACCGGCGGCGGCCTCGGGCGCGCGCTGGCCTATGCCCGGCGCGAAACGGTCGAGGTGCTGCGCGACCATGTGCGCCTGGCCTTTGCCTTCCTCGGCTCGGTGATCCTGATGCTGGTGTTTTGCTTCGGCATTTCGCTGGACATCGACGAGCTGGACTATGCCGCGCTCGATTTGTCGCAAAGCCCCGAAAGCCGCGCCTATCTGGCGGAAATCTCCGGCTCCCGCTATTTCCGCCCCACCCCGCCGCTGGCCAGCGCCGCCGAAGGCCGCCGCCGCCTGGTCTCGGGCGAGGTGTCGCTGGTGGTTGAGCTGCCGCCCGATTTCGGGCGCAAGCTGCGCGCCGGTGAACCGGCGGAGGTGCTGGCCATTGTCGATGGCGCCATCCCTTTCAAGGGCGAAACGGTCGAGGGCTACGCCGCCGGCCTGCATCAGTCCTTCCTCAGTGCACAGGCCGCCGCCAGCGGCACCCGCCAGCCCGAACTCGCCCGGATAGAGCCGCGGTTCCGCTACAACCAGAGCTTCGAGAGCATCGCCGCCATGGCGCCTGCAATGCCCGCAATCCTGCTGATCATGCTGCCCGCGGTGCTGATGGCGGTCAGCGTCGCGCGCGAAAAGGAGCTGGGCTCGGTCACCAATTTCTACGTGACGCCCACCACCCGGCTGGAGTTCCTGATCGGCAAACAGATCCCCTATATCGTGATTGCTTATGTGAACTTCCTGCTGCTCGCGGCGATGACCATCGCGGTCTTCAAGGTGCCGCTCAAGGGCGACCCGCTGCCCTTGGCCCTTGGCGCGCTTCTTTATGTCTGGGCCGCCACCTCCTACGGGCTGCTGATCGCCACCATGACCTCCAGCCAGGTGGCGGCAACCTTTGCCACCACCATCGCCTCGGTGGTGCCGACGATCCAGTTCTCCGGCCTGCTGCAGCCGGTCTCGACACTGGAACCCGGCGCCCAGACCATCGGCGCGCTGTGGCCGTCGTCCTATTTCCTGCACCTGAACGTCGGCGCCTTCACCAAGGGGCTGGGCTGGGAGGCGCTGCTGCCCGACATCCTGGCGCTGGCCTGCTTCGGCCCGGTGTTCACCCTGCTGGCCGCGCTGTCGCTGCGCGCACAGGAGAAGTAGATGCAGCGGCTGTCCCGGATATTCTGGCTCGGCCTCAAGGAGATGATGAGCCTGCGCCGCGACTGGGTGATGATGGCGCTCCTGGTCTGGTCCTTCACCCTGTCGCCGGTGCTGGAGGCGACGGGCGTGGCAACCTCGGTCAACAACGCCTCCATCGCCTTTGCCGACGAGGACAACTCGCCCCTGTCCCGCACCCTGGCGGAGGCGTTCTTTCCGCCGGAATTCCAGCCGGTGGTGCAGATCGCCCCCGGCACCGGCGCCGCCCGGATGGATGCGGGCGACTTCCTGTTTGTGGTGGCGGTGCCGCCCGGCTTTGAGAAGGACCTGCGCGCCGCCCGGGTGCCGGAAATCCAGGTGCTGATCGACGCCACCGCGATGGAGCAGGCGGGCATCGGCGCCAATTACATCACCAGCATCCTCGGCGCCGAGATCCGCCGCTTTGCCGTCGGCGCCGACCTGGCAGAGGCGCAGACCCTGGGCATCATCATCCGCAGCGCCTTCAACCCCAACCGCGACACCGTGCGCTTTGCCGGCATCAACGCGCTGATCGGCCAGATCATGTGGCTGACCACGATCCTGACCGGCGCCGCGATGATCCGCGAGCGCGAGCACGGCACCATCGAGCACTTGCTGGCGATGCCGCTGTCGCCGTTTGATATTGCGGTGGCCAAGATCTGGGCCAACGCCGCGGTGGTGCTGGTTGCGGCGGCGCTGTCTCTGGCGTTTGTCATGCAGGGGGTGCTAAGCATCAGCATTGCCGGGTCCAAGATCCTGTTCCTCTGCGGCACGGCGCTGTTTTTGTTCACCGCCACGGCGCTGGGGGTGTTCCTGGCAACGGTGGCGCGCTCCATGGCGCAGTTTGCGCTTTTGGTGATGCTGACCATCCTGCCGATGCTGATGCTGTCGGGCGGCGAAACCCCGGTGGAAAGCCAGCCCGGCTGGCTGCAGGCCGCCACAACCCTCCTGCCGTCGCGCCATTACATGTCCGCCAGCCAGGCCATCGTGTTCAAGGGCGCAGGGGTTGAGACCGTCTGGCCGGAGTTCCTGTGGATGGCGCTGCTGGGCGCGGCGCTGCTGGCCACCAGCCTGCTGCTGTTCCGCCGCTCGGTGGCGCACGACAGCTAGCGAATCACCACCACAGTGCAGGCGGCGTGGCGCACTACCCGCGCCGCCGTCGATCCCAGGAAGTAATCCTGCAGCCCGGGCCGGTGCGACGCGATGACGATGCAATCGGCGCCATGCTGATCGGCGTAATCCGTAATCGCGCGCCCGGCATGGCCGGTGACAACCTCCGCCTTGATGTCTTTCACCCCGCCCAGGTCAGCCTTGAGCGCGGCCAGCATCTCGTCATGGGTATGTTCCAGCAGACCCTCCGGCAGCTGCTGCACCACATATCCGGGAATGGCTTCGGCCACGGTCAGCGCGGTGATCCTGCCATCGCTGCCCGCCAGCAGCCGGGCGGCCTCCAGCGCAGCGGCGGTGTTGGCGCCGTGATCCGGGGCAATCGGAACAAGGATATTCTTGTACATCGCAGTCCTCCTTCATGCTGGCTTCAGGGTATGCCGGCCGCTGCGGCGCTGCATTGACCGGAGTCATACGGCGGCCTGAGGCCTGCCCTGCGGGCCGCGCCCGGTCACTCCGCACTCAGCGCGGCCTCAACCAGCCCGGCCACCTGACCGGCATCGCCGCCGCAGGCGATCCGGGTCCAGCCGGCCGGGTCGGCGGCGCGCTTCAGCTGCGCGCGCAGCACCTCCGCGTCGGCATCCGAGGCATCACCCGTGCGGGCAGCAATCCGCTGTTCCAGCACCGCCGGGTCGCCCTGCAGCCAGATCCCGTCGAACGGCACCCGCAGCCGGGCGGCCAGCGCCTCTGCCCGGTCCCGGACCCCTGCCTCCAAAAAGGTCGCGTCCAGAATGACGCTGTGCCCGGCGCGCAGCGCCTGCTCCGCCAGATCCAGCAGCCGGGCATAGACCCTGGCGGTCACCTCCGGGCCATAGCCCGCGGCGGGCAGCCGCTCCAGCGGCGCGGCGCCCAGGAGCGCCTTGCGCTCCACGTCGCTGCGCAGATGCACCGCGCCGGGCGCCGGCCGCAGCAGCGGCGCGACGCGCGCGGCAACCGTGGTCTTGCCGGTGCCCGACAGCCCGCCAACCGCCACCAGCCGCGGCGGCGCGGCGGCAAGGCACTCCGCCGCCAGCTCCAGATAGCTGCGGGCCTCCCCGGCAGCCTCTTCGGAGCCGCTGCCGGCCATCCCCTGCACCGTGACCATCGCCCGGATCGCTGCCCGAATGCTCATGAACAATGGCAGCGCCGCCAGCCCGCCGAAATCCCCCGCCGCCCGCAGATAGCTGTTCAGCGCCGCATTCGCCTGCGCCGCCGCGCCCCGGTGCAGCAGATCCATCAGCAGAAAGGCAAAATCATAAAACACGTCGCAGGTGCCCAAGCGCTCATCAAACTCCAGCGCGTCAAAGGGCACCACCCTGCCGCCGATCAGCACCAGGTTCCGCAGGTGCAGATCGCCGTGGCAGCGCCGCACCAGCCCCGCCCCGGCCCGTTGCGACAGCAACGGCGCTGCCGCTGCAAAGGCCCGCCCGGCGGTCTCGATGAAGGCGTCCGCCCGGCCGCGGCCCAGCACCTCCTCCATGCCGCCAAGCGCCTCCCGCAGCTCCTCCACGATTTCCCCGATCAGGGCGTCCCCGCCGGCGCCGCGCCGCGCCGCCTCCGCGTGATAGGCGGCCACCGCGGTGCCCAGCCGTCCGGCCAGATCAACCGTCAGCCCGCCGCGATCGGCAATATGGCTCAGCTCCGCCTCCCGCGGGAACCGGCGCATCCGCAGGACGTATTCGACCGGCTCGCCCGCACCGTCCAGCGCCAGCTGCCCCGACGCCTCCCGCGTGACCGCGATCACCCGGTCATAGATCTCGGGCGCTGCCGGGGCATTCAGCGCCAGCTCACGCTCCAGCACCGCCTTGCGCGCCGCCAGCGAGGAAAAATCCAGATAGCTGTAGCGCACCGCCCGCTTGATCTTGAACGCCAGCCCGCCGGTCAGGAACACATGCGCGGAATGGGTTGTGATCACCTCGACGGGGGCATCCGCCCCGTGCGCCGACGGGTCGCTGAGAAAAGCCACCACCTCTGCCTGCTGGGTTTCGTCCGGTTGCATCGCCTTACCCCCCAAACACCCTACCAGTCCCGCCGCCCTGCCGCTTTGAGCAAGGTCAAGCCGCGCCGCCGGCAGCCCTTCCAGGCCCCGGCAGCCGCTGTTTGCGTGGACAGCCTGCGCTGTCAGCCTAGACTTAAAAGCGGCACCACAACCGCAGGAGTGCCGCAATGCCGCACGTTCCTGACCAGCAGGGCACAGCGACCAGCCTGGCCGCAATCCCCTTCACCCGGTATCTCACCGCGCAGGGGACGGTGCAGGGCGTCCTGCCGGAATTCGCCAGACAGCGGACAGAGCTGACCGCGCTATATGCCGGGATGCTGCGCACCCGCCTGTTCGACAAGAAGGCCGTCGCCCTGCAGCGCACCGGGCGGCTGGGCACCTTTGCGTCCTCGCTGGGGCAGGAGGCCGCCGCCGTGGGCACCGCCGCCGCGATGCGGCCCGAGGATGTGCTGCTGCCCTCCTTCCGCGAACAGGGGGCGCAATTCTGGCGCGGCGTGCGGATGGAGGAATCGCTGCTCTACTGGGGCGGCGATGAGCGCGGCTCGGATTTCGCCGGCCCGCGGCAGGACTTCCCGGTCTGCGTGCCGGTCAGCACTCAGTACCCTCAGGCCGTTGGCGTGGCGCTGGCCTTCCAGCTCAGGGGCGAGGCGCGCTGCTCGGTGGCGGTCGGCGGCGACGGCTCGACCTCGCGCGGGGATTTCCACGAGGCGCTGAACATGGCCGGCGTGTGGACCCTGCCGGCGGTATTTGTGATCAACAACAACCAATGGGCCATTTCGGTACCGCTCAGCAGCCAGACCGCGGCCCCGACCCTGGCGCAAAAGGCGGTTGCCGCCGGGCTGCCGTCGGAACAGGCCGACGGCTGCGACGTGATCGCGGTGCGGGACGCGGTGGACCGGGCGCTGGCGCGCGCCCGCAGCGGCGGCGGCGCCAGCGTGATCGAATGCATCTCCTACCGGCTGGCAGATCACACCACCGCCGACGATGCGGCGCGCTACCGCGATGACGCCGAGGTCAGCAAGCACTGGGCGGCGGAACCGCTGCGCCGCCTGCGCAAGCATCTGCAGGACGCGCACGGCTGGACCCGGCAGGAGGAGGAAGCGCTGAAGGCCGAGATCGGCGCAGAGGTGGAGGCCGCCGCCGAGGCCTATCTGGCGGTGCCGCCGCAGCCGGACACGGCGGTTGCGGATTACCTCTATGCCGGGCTGCCGGACACCAGGGCGCCGCAGCGCGCGCAACCGGCGGAGGCCCGCGATGACTGAGATGACCCTGGTCGAAGCGGTGCGTGCCGCCCTCGCCCGCGCGATGGAGGACGACCCCGCCGTGCTGCTCCTGGGGGAGGACATCGGCCCCGATGGCGGTGTCTTCCGCGCCACCGAGGGCCTGTGGCAGCGGTTCGGGCGGGACCGGGTGCGCGACACGCCCTTGTCCGAGGCGGGCCTTGCCGGGGCGGCAGTGGGGCTGGCGGTGCAGGGCTTCCGCCCGGTCGCGGAAATCCAGTTCCAGGGCTTCATCCACCCGGCCCTGGACCAGATCGCCAATCACGCGGCGCGGATGCGCAACCGCACCCGCGGCCGGCTGACCTGCCCGCTGGTGCTGCGCGCGCCCTTCGGCGCCGGCGTCCACGCGCCGGAGCATCACTCCGAAAGCATCGAGGCGCTGTTTGCCCATATCCCGGGGCTGAAGGTGGTGATCCCCTCCTCGCCCGCGCAGGCCTATGGCCTGCTGCTGTCCGCCATCCGCGACCCGGACCCGGTGGTGTTCTTCGAGCCCAAGCGCCTCTACCGCGCCAGCCGCCAGGAGGTGGCGGAGGACGGTGCCGGGCTGCCCCTCGGCCGGGCCAGCCTGCTGCGGCAGGGCCGCGACCTGACCATCGTGACCTGGGGCGCTTCGGTCAAGGAATGCCAGGAGGCGGCGCAGGATCTGGCGGAGGGCGGCATATCGGCGGAAATCCTCGATCTGGCAACGCTGAAACCCTATGACGCGCCCGCGGTACTGGCCTCTGTCCGCAAGACCGGCCGCTGCGTGATCGTGCACGAGGCCCCGCGCACCGGCGGCTTTGGCGCCGAGATTGCCGCCTGCATCGCCGAGGAGGCTCTGGAGGCGCTGCTGGCACCGGTCCGCCGGGTTGCCGCGCCGGACATCATTCCGCCGCTGGCCCGGCTCGAACACCTGTACCTGCCCGGCGCCGCCCAAATCACCGCCGCCGCCCGAGAGGTGATGTCATGGCATTGAAACGCTTTGTCCTGCCCGATCTGGGCGAAGGGCTGGAGGAGGCCGAACTGCTGGAATGGCACGCAGCGCCCGGCGACCGGGTGGTGGCAGAGCAGCCGCTGGTCTCGGTGGAAACCGACAAGGCGGTGGTGGAGATCCCGGCACCCTGGCCGGGGACGCTGGTCAAGCAGTTCGTGGAGCCCGGCAGCCTGATCCAAGTCGGCGCGCCGCTGGCGGATTTCGACACCGGCGCAAGGCCGGACCGCGGCGCGGTTGTCGGCGATCTGGACGCGGCAGCCGCGCCCCCGTCCCAGTCCCCGTCCGAAACCCAAGCCGAAGCGCAGGCCGAACCCCAGTCCGCGCCCGCACCGGCAGGCCCGGCAGGCCGCGTGCGCCCGCCGCCGCCGCGGGCCATGCCGGCCGCGCGGGCGCTGGCTTCCCGGCACGGGCTGGCCCTGTCCGCGGTTGCAGGCAGCGGTCCCGGCGGCACCATCACCCGCGCCGATGTCGAGGCGCTGATCCCCCCGGAGGAAGGCGAAATCCTGTCCGAGCAGCGCCGGGCGATGGCGCGCCGGATGGCAGAGGCCGGGGCGCAGGTGGTGCCCGCCACGCTGCACGACCAGGCGGCGGTCACCGCATGGACCACCCCCGGCGTGCTGCTGCGGCTGGTGCGGGCGGCGGCCGCGGCGGCAGCAGCGGAACCGGCGCTGAACGCCTGGTATGACGCCGGAACCCAGATCCGCGAGCTGCACCGCACGGTCGACCTCGGGATCGCCGTGGACACCGCTGCAGGGCTTTATGTGCCGGTGCTGCGCGATGCTGGCCAGACCGACACCGCCGCCCTGCAGCGCGAGGTGCAGCGGCTGACCGGCGCCGCGCGCCAGCGGCGGCTGCAGGCCGCGGATCAGGCGGGGGCGACGCTGACCCTGTCCAATTTCGGCCCGCTCGGCGGCCGCCATGCCACCCTGGTGGTGCGGCCGCCGCAGGTGGCGATCCTGGGGGCGGGGCGGATCTTCGACGCCGCCGCCTGGGGGGCGAAGGGGCCGGAGCGGCAGCGGGTGCTGCCCTTGTCGCTCACCTTCGACCACCGCGCCGTCACCGGCGGCGAGGCGGCGCGGTTCCTGGCCGCCGCAATTGCCGATCTGGAACGCCCGGACTGACGGCAGGCGCCGGATGCGGGGCACCGAGGAGGGGGAACGGAAAACGGGGGGAGACGATGACAGAACGCTTTGCCTATGCGGATGATCTGGGGCCTGAGCAGCTGATTGAGCTGACCGACCCGCACAGCGGCCTGCGCGCGATCGTGGTGGTGGACAACACCGCCGCAGGCCCGGCCATCGGCGGCTGCCGGATGGCGCCGGACGTGACCGCCCGCGAATGCGTCCGGCTGGCCCGGGCGATGACGCTCAAGAACGCCGCCGCGGGCCTGCCGCACGGCGGCGGCAAGTCGGTGATCGCCGCGGACCCCAAGATGCCCGCGGCAGAGAAGGAGCGGCTGATCCGCGCCTTCGCCCGCGCCATCCGCACCACCGGCAGCTATATCCCCGGCCCCGACATGGGCACCGATGAAACCGCCATGGCCTGGATCCGCGACGAAGGCGCCCGCTCCGTTGGCCTGCCGCGCGAACTGGGCGGCATCCCGCTGGACGAAACCGGCGCCACCGCGCATGGCCTTCTTGCGGCGGCCCGCGCGGCAGAGGCGGCCGGCATCCTCTCCCTCAAGGGCGCCCGCGTCGCCATCCAGGGCTATGGCGCAGTGGGGCGCTGGTGCGCGCACCGGTTTGCGGCCGCCGGGGCAAGGATCGTTGCGGTCTCGGATTCGCGCGGCGCTGCCCTGCTGCCGGACGGGCTCGACCCCGCCCGCCTCGACGCCGTGAAGGCCGGCGGCGAAAGCGTGGCCGCCTATCCGGGGGCCGCGGCGGCGGACAGCGGCGCCGTCATCACGGCGGATTGCGATATCCTGGTGCCCGCCGCGCGCCCGGACGTCATCCGCAAGGGCAATGCGGACGCCATCCGCGCCCGCCTGGTGCTGGAGGGGGCCAACATTCCCGCCACCGAAGAGGCCGAACAGCGCCTTCACGCGCGCGGGATCACCGTGGTGCCGGATTTCATCGCCAACGCCGGCGGCGTGATCTGCGCCGCGATGGAGCTGCGCGGCCTGTCCGAAAGCGCCGCCTTTGAAACAATCTCCAGCCGCGTCTTTGCCAACACGGCAGAGGTGCTGGCGCTGGCGGCGCAGGACGGCACCCTGCCGCGCGCCGCCGCGCTGGCGCTGGCCCGCCGCCGGATCAGCAGGGCGATGGGCTTCCGCAGGCGGTAAGGCGCCGCCCGCCCGTGCCCCGGACTTATCTGGATCAAGGCGCGCGCCCTTCTCCCGGGATAGACTCCGGCTGACCCCAGCGGAGGCCCTTCAAATGTCCAGCACCGATGCCCCCCACAGCCCAAGGCCAGGCTCACAGCCCGGGCCCTGGCCGTCTTTGGCGTGACCTTCTCTTTCGCCGCCATCCTGCTCAGCGGCGGGATCCTGCTGTTTGCGCCCAAGGGCAGGATTTCCAGCACCACCGGCTGGGAGGCGCTGGGACTGGACAGGCAGGGCTGGGGCGATCTGCATATCGTCCTGGCGGCGCTGTTTGCAGGGTTCTCCCTATGGCACGCGGCACTGCATCTGCCGGTGTTCAAATCCCTGCTGACGGGCAGCAAAACGGCGCCGCAGGGCCACCGCACGGAAGCGCTGATCGCGCTTGCGGCGGTTCTGGCGCTGGCGGTGCTGACGCTTCTCCAGCTGCCGCCGGCCAGCTGGCTGCTCGACCTGAACGGATACTTCAAGCATGTGTTCTGGGCCCGCTGAGCCTGCCGGCCGGCCCGCCGCGCCGGGTTGATCAGGATCATGGCATCCCGGTGCAGACGTGATCTACTGATACAGGCGGCGCGCCTGCCCGCCTGCCGCGTCCCAGCGTCCGGAGGCCCGCAATGCAACGCAGAACAGTGCTGTTTACACTCGGTAAAGACACCCCCGAAGCGGCAGTAGCCGCCGCCGCCGAGGCGGCCCGGGACGAGCAGGCCTATCTGGCCTGCCTGCTGCTGGATAAGCTGCCTGGCCGCCCCTATTTCATCCTCGGCACCAGTGCCTTTGCCTCGGCGGCGATGCCCGAAGATTGGATCGACCGCCTCAACGCGGCCCGCACCGCCGCGCAATCGCGGGCTGCCGCGATGGCGGAGATGCTGTCGCGCTGCGGCTGCGCGGGCGATGCGCAATACGCGGTCTGCACCGGCGCCGATATGCGGCTGCACGCGGCGCGCCGCGCCAAGACCTGCGATATCGTGCAGATGGCAGAGGGGCTGCGGCACGACGGCGAGGTGTTCCGCGAAGCGCTGCACGGCGCGCTGTTCCAATCGCCCGCGCCGGTGATCCTGAACGGCAGCCCGTTTGCATCCTATGAGCGCGTCTTTCTGGCCTGGAACAGCAGCCTGGCCGCCTCCCGGGCGGCCCATGCCGCCCTGCCCTATCTGCGCAAGGCGAGCGAGGTCATCATCGGCTGTTTCGATCCCGACATCACCGAACAGCGCGACGGCGAGGATCCAGGCACCGATGCCGCGGCCTGGCTCAGCCACCACGGCTGCACCGTCACCGTCTCGCAGTATCCCGACAGCGGGGCCGAGATCGGACGCTTCATCCTGGCCCGCGCCAAGGAGGCCGGGGCCGGCCTCGCCGTCATGGGCGCCTACGGCCACTCCCGCCTGCGCGAGGCCGTGTTCGGCGGCACCACCAGAACCATGATCGAACAGACGGAGCTGCCGGTTCTGCTGGCGCATTAGACCGCTGTCAGGCGGCCGCCGGTACCGGGCGGCCGCGGCGGGTTCTGAGGTAGAGCAGCGTCTTGAGGATCTCGGGCACCAGCAGGATGGGCAGCACCAGGAGGCCGATCAGCATCCATTCGCCGCTGCCCAGCGGCGCCGTGTGCAGCAGCGCCTGCAACGGCGGCCAGTACACCGCAGTCACCTGCGCCCCGATGGTCACCGCCAGCGCGGCCAGCAGGAACGGGTTGCTGAAAAAGCCGATCCGCCAGCACGGCAGATGCAGCGAGCGGAAGGCAAAGACGCTGGCCTTCTCGAAGATCACCATGGCAGTAAAGGCGGCGGTGCGGGCCAGATCCTCGTTGCCGTCCAGCAGATGCAGGAACAGCCACAGGCTGGCCAGCCCGGTATAAAGCCCCAGCGCCAGAATGGTCGCAATGCCGGCCCGGCCCAGTATCGGCGTGTCCTTCCTGCGCGGCGGGTGCTCCATCTGGTCCGGCTCGCCCTTCTCCAGCCCCAGCGCCACCGCCGTCACCCCGTCGGTGACCAGGTTCATCCACAGAATCTGGGTCGCAAGGAAAATCAGCGGCCCGCCGATCAGGATGTTGATCAAAAGCGCAATCACCTCACCGGCGTTCGAGGACAGCAGATAGCGCACGAACTTGCGCACATTGGTGAACTGCCGCCGCCCCTCGCCTATGGCCCGCACGATGGTGGCGAAGTTGTCATCCAGCAGCACCAGGTCAGAGGCATCCTTGGCCACATCGGTCCCCCGCACCCCCATCGAGACGCCAATGTCGGCCTTCTTGAGCGCCGGCGCGTCATTGACGCCATCGCCTGTCATCGCCACGATCTGATGCTGCTCCTGCAGCGCCGACACGATCCGCATCTTGTGGGCGGGCCGGGTGCGGGCAAACAGCACCTCTTCCTGCAGAAGCTGGCTCAGCTCCCCCTCGTCCAGGGTTTCCAGCTCCGCTCCGGTGACCGTCCGGGCGGCAGGCAGGCCCAGCTGGCCCGCAATCGCCTGCGCGGTCAGCGGGCTGTCGCCGGTGATCATGATCACCCGGATGCCGGCAGAGCGGGCGGCACTGATCGCGGGCCGCACCTCGGGCCGCGGCGGGTCGATCAGGCCGGCCAGCCCCAGAAAGGTCATGTCCTCTTCGGCGATGGTCCCGCCTTCGGCCGCGCCCGCGGCCAGGCCGATCACCCGCAGCCCCTCCCCTGCCATCGCCTCATAGGCGGCGGTGATGGCGGCCGCCTCCTCCGCGCCCAAGCCGCGCGGGCCGTCCTGGGTCATCACCTGGCTGCAGATGCTCAGCACCTGCTCCGGCGCGCCTTTGGTCAGGACCTTCGCCGCGCCGCCGCGGCGCACCAGCACGCTCATCCGCTTGCGCTCGCTGCTGAACGGGATCTCCGCCAGCACCGTGTCCGGCGGCGGCGGATCCGCCCAGCCCTTGTAGCCGAGGGTGACCAGCGCCCCCTCGGTCGGGGCGCCGGTCATCTCCCAGTGACCGCCTTCGCGGTGCAGGCTGGCATGGGTGCAGGTCAGCCCGGCCTCCAGCAGCGCCGCCAGAACGGCATCGTCCCGGGCGCCAATGACCGCCCCCTCAAAGGCGATATGGCCCGCCGGATCATAGCCGGTTCCAGTCACCTGATAGCTGCGGTCCAGGGTCCAGACCCGGGTTACGGTCATCTTGTTTTCAGTCAGCGTGCCGGTCTTGTCGGTGCAAATGACCGAGGCCGCCCCCAGCGTCTCCACCGCCTGCAGGCGGCGCGCCAGCGCCTGCTGGCGTACCATCGCCGCCGCCCCCAGCGCCAGGGTGATGGTGACCACCGCGGGCAGCCCCTCGGGCACCATCGCCACCGACAGCGACAGGCCGGTCATGAACATCTCCGCCACGCCGCGCCCCATATAGAGCCCAAGGCCCAGGATGGCGGCGGCAATGGCCAGCGCGGCAAACCCCAGCTGCCGCGCCAGGCGGCCCAGCTGCACCTGCAGGCTGGTCTTCTTGAGCCCCACCGATCCGGTCAGCGTGGCGATCTGGCCAAAGGCGGTCTGCGCGCCGGTCGCCGTGACCTCGGCCAGCGCCCGCCCGGCCGCCACCACAGTCCCGGCATAGACCGCGGCGGCCTCGCCGTTTGGGGCCTTATCGATGGGAACGGATTCGCCGGTCAGGGCGCTTTCATCCACCCGCAGCCCGGCGGCCTCCTGCACTGCGGCATCGGCCGGGATCCGGGCGCCGGCCTCCAGAATGACAAGATCGCCGGGCACCAGCTCGCGCGCCGCAATCAGCCGCTCGCGCCCGTCGCGCAGAACCAGCGCCTGCGGCGACAGCATGCTGCGCAGGCTTTCCAGCGCGGTCTCCGCCCGCCATTCCTGCACGAACCCCAGCACCCCGTTCAGCGCAATCACCAGCCCGATCGCCAGCGTGTCGGCATATTCGCCCAGGGTAAAGGCGATGATCCCGGCCACGATCAGGATCACCACCAGGAAATTGCTGAACTGGCGCAGGAACACCACCAGCGGCCCGGCCCGCTTGGGCCTTGGCAGCTCATTCCAGCCATGGGTTTTGCGGGCGGCCTCCGCCTGCTGCTGTGTCAGCCCGGTCAGGGCCGGGCCGCTGCCCTGCTGTTGCGTCTCTGCCATGTGCTCTGCTCTCTGGCTCCGGTCACCGGCTGCTGATTTCAGCTTCCCCTGCCAACCGCCGCTGTCAACTGCCACGTCACGCTACAGAGTTTGCCGCGCCTTTGGCCATGCGGCGTTTGATGCCCGCCCGCCGGCGGGCTGTCACACCGCGGCCAGCAGCCGGGGCAGCCGCTGATCGAACCCGCGCTTCACCGAGGCCGCCAGGGCTTCGGGAAATCCCTCCGGCATCTCCGCCAGTGCCGCGGCAAAGGCCGCCTCCCCCTGCGCGGCGATCTGACCGAAGACCTCTGCGATCTGCGCGCGGGAAAAGCCCGCCGCCAGCCCGGTCTCGGCAAAATGCCGCCCGGCGATGTCCGCCACCCGGTAATGCCGGTTTTTGCCCGCCCGCATCGCCAGCTTCATATCCTTGGCCTGCAGCTGCCCGGCCTCCAGCGAGGGCTGCACCGTCAGCACATCGTAGAGCGGCGTCATGGTAAACCGCCCGCCCGGCATCAGCGCAATGCTGAAGTTCTTGGCATGGCCGTCGGTCGCCCCGATCAGCCAGAACAGCACCGCCGCCTTGAAAAAATGCGCGCGGTCGCGCAGCGGCTCGTCGCTGCCCTGCAGCAGGGCGCAGATCTCGGCGATGCCGGGGCCGCCCTCGTTCTGGTACTTGCGCGCGGGCGGCACCGACAGCGCCTGGCAGCAGTCCTCCTGCGGCAGCCGCAGCAGCCGCCCGTCGCGCGTCCGCAGCCGGTCAAAGCGTTCGATCACCAGCGCCTTAGTGCCCGCAAACTCCGCAATCTCGGTCCGCGCCACCGGCAGGCCGAACCCCGCCATCAGCCGCAGGCAAAAATGCTCGTTCTCCACACTGTCCGTCAGGTCCATGCCATTGGGCAGGGTGCCGATCGCCGGTTTCAGAATATGCGTGGTCGGCGTCGTGCCGGCCGGCTCGATCCATTGGCCGTCCTGAAACAGCAGCGCGGTCTTTTCCTGCGCGCCCGCCACCGAGATCCGGAAATCCCGCTCCCGCCGGATGCCCAGCGGCGTCTGCCTCAGATCCTTCAGCAGCGCCGCAATCTCACCGTCGCTCAGCGGCGCGCCCGTCAGGGTGCCGCTGTCCTGCGGCAGCTCGCCTTCCGGCAGGAACTGCAGCGCCCCCACGCAGTCCCGCCCGATCCGCGCCAGCAGGCTGTAGGCGTCCAGCCCGTCCGCCCCGACCCGTTCAGCCACCCGGCGGCGGATGCCATCATTGTCGGGCAGCAGGTTGTCGAACACCGCAATCACCGGCGGCCCCGCATACCGGTCCGGGCGCAGCGGCAACGAGCGCGAGACCGGCAGCGCGTTTTCCCACGCCAGCCACTCCGGCGCATAGGTAAAGGCAAACGCCCCGTCCGGCGCGCGGAAGAACTGCCCTGTCTTGCGCCCGTTCATGTAAACATCCAGCGGCGTATAGGTGCGCTTGCGCCCCATCAGAAGATATCCTCCAGATCGCCCGGCTTCATCTTGCTGCGCGGCAAGATATGAAGCTCCAGGTCAAGCGCCGCCAGCAGGTCAAACACCGTCTCCAGCTTGGCGCCGCTGCTGCTGGTCTCGATATTGGACACCGTGCGCTGCCAGACGCCTGCGCGCGCCGCCAGTTCGCCCTGGGTCAGCCCCTGCGCCTTGCGCGCATTGCGCAGCACGGTGCCGATATCCTTGGGGGTGCGGGCAATCTGATCCATGGTGAGGCTCCTTTCCCGCAAATATGATCATTGGATCATAAAACGTCAATATGCGCTGCGGATCATAAACTGAAAATATATCGCCAAGATCATAAACCCAAAGAATGATCTCCGGATCATATCATCCGGCGGAGCTCCCGCCCGCAGGACCCGCCTGCCGCACCCGCCGGAACCAAACTCCGGCCCGCCGCGTTGATCCGCCATGATAAAAACGCTGCTGCGGTTCCTGGTTCCCTTGCTTCTGATCGCTGCGCCGCTGGCGGCGCAGGACAAGACCGGGTGCGACAGCAGCCGCTGGTATTGCGTCCCCGGCCTGAACACCGGCCTGCCGCAGCCCTCCACGCTGATCAGCCGCGAGACCCCCCGCGCCACCATCGAGAGCCTGATCGCCGCCGCCCGCGAAGACGCCTGGGCCGAGGCGGCGCATCTGATTGACCTGTCCGGCATTCCCGCCGAGCAGCAGCTGGCCGCCGGCACCAGGCTGGCGCGGCAGCTGGAAACCGTGATCAGCCGCAAGACGGTGATCGACTGGGATATCATCCTCGACCGGCCCGACGCGCTGGACGCGCGCGCCTCCTCCGATCAGGCCATGGCCGGGGAGCCGCGCAAGTCGCTGCTGCTGTGGACGCTGGAGCTGGACCACCGCCCGGTGGCGATCCGCCTGAACCGTCTCAAGCCGGAAAACGGCCCCGCCGTCTGGGTGTTCTCCCGCCAGACCGCCGGCAACATCCCGGCCCTGTTCGCCCGCTTCGGGCCGGGCCGGTTTGAAAAGATGCTGCCGGAGGCGCTCAAGGAAGACGCCGCCTTCGGCTTCAAATGGTGGGAGGTTCTCGGCCTGCCATTGCTGCTTGCGCTCTCGGTAGGCGCCGGCTGGCTGGTGTGGAAGGGCACCGGCTGGGCCGCCCGCAAGTCCTCGCATCAGGTTGTCACCGACACCCTGCTGTCCGTCCGCGGCCCCGCCAGTATCGGCAGCGCAACGCTGGTGGCCCTGGCGATCGGCTCCTACGCCTTTGTGTTTTCCGGCCAGATCAGCACCATCCTGCCGCCGCTCGCCTGGCTCGGTCTGGCCGGCTCGGGCCTATGGCTTGCCATCAACAGCGTCGAGGCGGTTCTGGACCGGCTCACCTCCTTTGACGAAACCGACCTGACCCAGCGCCAGGAGGATCACAAGCGCACCATGGCCACCCGGCTGGCCGCCGCCCGCCGCGCCTTTGTGGTCGCCGCGGTGCTGATCGGCGGCGGTATTTTCCTGAGCCAAAGCAACATCTTCCAGAACCTCGGCTTTACCATTCTGGGCACCGCCGGCGCGCTGACCCTGATTCTGGGCTTCGCCGCCCGCCGGGTGCTCGGCAATATCATCGCCTCGCTTCAGATCGCGCTCAATCAGTCCGCCAAGATCGGCGACCGGATCGTCTATAACGACTACCTCTGCCACGTGGAGCGGATCAATTTCACCTACGTGCAGCTGCGCGACTGGGACGGCACCCGCCTCATCGTGCCGGTGGAGGAGTTTATCTCCACCCCGTTTGAGAACTGGACGATGAAAGAGCCGAAGATGCTGCGCATCATCAAGCTGAAATGCGCCCACAACGCCGATGTGGACGCGCTGCGCGAGGCGTTTGACGATATCGTCAGCCAGCTGGACAAGGACGAGCTGGGCGATCCCGATGATGCCAAGGTCCGGGTGGCCGGGCAGGATGTGTTCGGCAAGGACGTCTGGTTCGCCCTGCCCTGCGCCGATCCAAACACCTCCTGGGATGCCGCCTGCAAGGCCCGCGAGATGATCATTGCGGCTGGCAACCGGATTGCCGAGGAACGCGGCATCGACATCTTCCCCGAGGTCCGCCCGGCCGAGGCCGCCTAAGCCCCCTGCCCCGCCAGCCCTGCCAGACCGCCCTGAGCTGCCGGGCGCGCCAGCCCGGCACGCTCCCGCGCCGCCGCCAGGTCGCCGCGCAGCAGCCCGCGCAGGCGGGCCTGGGCGGCGGGGTCCGGCGTGCGCAGGATATGCGCCGGATGCAGTGTCAGCAGCACCGGCACCCCCTGGCGGCCACTCTCCACCGTGCCGCGCCGCGCCATCAGCTGCTCGCCGCGACCGGTCAGCGCCAGCGCCGCTGTGGCGCCCATCGCCACGATCAGCCGCGGCTGCACCAGTTTGACTTCGGCATCCAGCCACCATTGGCAGCGCTGCACCTCGCCCGCATCCGGGCGCTGATGCAGGCGGCGGCGGCCCTGGGGGCGGAACTTGAAATGCTTCACCGCATTGGTCAGATGCACCGCCTCCCGCGCCACTCCGGCCTCGGCGGCAACCGCATCCAGCAGCTGCCCGGCAGGACCGACGAAGGGCCGCCCGGTCAGATCCTCGCGGTCGCCCGGCTGCTCCCCCACCAGCATCAGCGCGGCATCCTGCGGGCCTTCGCCCGGCACCGCCTGGGTGGCCGCGCAATGCAGCGGGCAGCGGGTGCAGCCCGCCAGCGCCGCTGCCAGACCGTCCTGCGGCCCGGCCCAATGCTCCGCTGCGGCCTGTTCTGCCGCCGCCTGCACCCGCGCGGTGCTGGCGGGCGGCAGCGTCGGCGCCGCCTCCGCCATCGCCCGCGCCCGGGCAGGCGCGGTGGCGATCAGCTCCGGTATTGCCGCCGCCTCCGGCATGTTGCGCCAGTATTTCTTCGGCATCTCCGACTGCATCGCCTTCACCTTCAGCCGCGCCGGGTTGAAGATGTTGCGGAAATAGGTCAGCCACAGCCCCTCGCTCGCATCCTCCGGCAGGCCGGGCTTGGGCGCGCCCGGCTCAAACCGCAGCACGCCGCCCTCGAACACCGCGCAGACATCCGGCGTCAGGATGCGCCAGTCCATGTCCCCGAACCGGCGGGCAAAGAACGGCGCCGTCGGCTCGACCGTGCGGTGCTCCGGCTCGAACCAGGCGGCAAAGCTGCGCCGCGCCGCCTCCGGGCTGCCGGTTTCTCGGAACCGGACAAAGGCCTTCATCTTGTGCTGGCAGCGGTGCACCGACTTTTCCATCCGCCGCAGATGCGCCAGCTGCACATCGCCGCGGTCGCTCATCAGCTGCGGCGCGTCCCTCAGCCGCCACAAGAACGCATACAGCCGGTCAAACCGCGCCGGATCCGAATGCCAGGAGACGCTTTCCGCCAGACTCACGAAACTGCGCGGCACCGCAACGGGCCGCGCAGGCGCGGGCGGCTGTGCAGCGGTGTCAAACAGCCCCGCATCAGCCTCTTCACCGCAGTGCCAGCGCAAATCCTCGGGCGGCACCCCGGCGCTCAGATAGCCGCGCGCGGCGTCCCGCCAGGCGGCCGCGGTGCCGATGGGCGGCAGGCGCACCACCTGCATCAGAACAGGCTCAGCTGCTCGGGCGGCGGCGCAAACCGCGCCCGCAGATCCGCGGTGTCCGCCAGCGCCCCGGGGGTCCAGCCGACGGCGGTGATGAACGGGCGCGCCTTCTTCAGCAGCGCCCCCATCCGCTGCAGATCCTCATAGCGCAGGGCGCGGTGCCGCCGGGTGCTCAGGATCCGGTTCACGGTCCTCACCCCGAACCCCGGCACCCGCAGCAGCTCCTCGCGGCTGGCCCGGTTCACATCCAGCGGAAACAGCCCCCGGTGCGCCAGCGCCCAGGCCAGCTTGGGGTCGATCTCCAGATCCAGGTTGCCGTCCGGCGCCGCACTGGTGATCTCTTCCAGGCCAAAACCGTAAAACCGCAGCAGCCAGTCCGCCTGATACAGCCGGTGCTCGCGCACCAGCGGCGGGCTGACCAGCGGCAGCCGGGCCGAGGCATCGGGGATCGGCGAAAACGCCGAATAATAAACCCTGCGCAGCCCGTAGCTGCCATACAGCCGGGTGGACTGCCCCAGGATCACCGCATCGCTGGAGCCATCGGCCCCCACAATCACCTGCGTCGATTGCCCGGCAGGCGCAAACCGCGGCGGCCGCTTGCCGGTGTGGCTGCGCTCCTTGGCGGCCTCGCCGCGCAGCCGCACATCGGCCATTGCCTTGCGGATCTGCTCCGGCTTCTTCTCCGGCGCGTGCTGGCGCACCGAGGCATCGGTCGGCAGCTCCACGTTGATCGACAGCCGGTCCGCCAGCCGCCCGGCCTCCGCGATCAGCTCCGGCGCCGCGTCGGGGATCGTCTTCAGATGGATATAGCCGCGGAAGTTCTCCTCCTCCCGCAGCTTGCGCGCGATCTGCACCATGTCCGACATCGTCGCATCGGGCGAGCGGATGATGCCCGACGACAGGAACAGCCCCTCGATATAGTTGCGCCGGTAGAACTCCACCGTCAGCTTGACCACCTCATCCGGGGTGAACCGCGCCCGCGGCACGTTCGACGACACCCGGTTGATGCAATAGGCGCAGTCATAGATGCAGAAATTGGTCATCAGGATCTTCAGCAGGCTGATGCAGCGCCCGTCCGGCGCATAGGCATGGCAGATCCCCGCGCCGGTGTTCGACCCCAGCCCCTTGCCATCGCGCGAGTCGCGCTTGCTGGACCCTGAGGAGGCGCAGGAGGCGTCGTATTTGGCCGCATCGCTCAGAATCGCGAGCTTGTCTTGAACATTCATCTTGGACATATGTTCCTATAATGTTCTCTCTTCCGGATTGGCAAGCCCGCCCCCCTGCCCTGCCCGGAAATCCGCCGGAAACCGATGCCGGCGCCGCACAGCCGGGGCCGCCGCGGGGAACCATTGCCGCCGCCCCGCGTTGAGTCTGTGCCGCCTGCGCGGCTGCCAAACCGTCCCGCGGCAGCCCGGCGGCCGGCCAGTCACAAGGAGGATCCCATGACCAAGCAGCAGCCCAAACACGATGTGATCGAAGGTCTGAAGGGGTCGGAACAGCACCACCCGCTGAAGAACCGGCCCGGCGAAAAAGGCGACCCGGACCATACCGATCCGAAGTCCGAAACGTCCGAATCCAGCGACAAGGACAAAGACGAGGACTAACTCCGCCGCCCTGCGCGGCACCGTTTCCAGCCCTGGGCGCCGCCGCAAACCCGGTTCGCGGCCCGGCGCCCGGCCCCTGCCGCGTGATCCCCTGAACCTGCCAACTATAGAAAACGCTTGCACGAATCCCGTTCTTTGGCCAATAGTCACGGAAAAGAGGCGGTAAACGCCAATTTCCGTGAACACGCCAGACGGCAAAGACACGGGTAAAAGGCAGAGCGGCGCAGATGGCAGGCACAAGGGCAGATGGATCATACATACACACCTGAGGATCTCAATGCGGTGATCCGCCAGCATTCCGAATGGATTGCGGCCCAGCTGCACGCGCAGCGCGAAAGCCTGTTCCCCCCGAACGCTTCCAAGACCATGCGCAAATTCACCTCGGGCGAGGCCGCGGCCCTGCTCGGGGTCAATGATTCCTACCTGCGCAAGCTGCATCTGGACGGCAAAGGCCCCTCGCCCGAGCTGACCGCCGGCAACCGCCGCCAGTACTCCGCCGAGGACATCCAGGATCTGCGCCATCTGCTGGAGAAAACCGCCCGCAAGCCCGGCGACTACCTGCCCGGGCGCCGCGATGGCGACCACATGCAGATCATCGGCGTGATGAACTTCAAAGGCGGCTCCGGCAAGACCACCACCTCCGCCCATCTCGCACAGCGCCTCGCGCTGAAGGGCTACCGGGTGCTCGCCATCGACCTCGACCCGCAGGCGTCCCTGACCGCGCTGCACGGCGTCCAGCCGGAATTCGACCTCAAGGACGGCGGCACGCTATACGATGCCATCCGCTATGACGACCCGGCGCCGATCGCCTCTGTGATCCGCAAGACCTATATCCCGAACCTCGACCTGATCCCGGGCAACCTCGAACTGATGGAGTTCGAGCACGACACCCCCCGCGCCCTCGCGCAGGGCAGCGCCGGATTGTTCTTCTTCCGGGTGAAAGAGGCTCTGGCACAGGTCGATACCGACTATGACGTGGTGGTGATCGACTGCCCGCCGCAGCTCGGCTTCCTCACCATGTCCGCGCTGTCCGCCGCCACCGGCGTTCTGGTCACGATCCACCCGGAGATGCTCGACGTGATGTCGATGTCGCAGTTCCTGCGCATGACCGCCGACCTGATGGACGTGATCGCCCAATCCGGCGCCGACATGAGCCACGACTGGATGCGCTACCTGCTCACCCGCTACGAGCCGTCGGACGCGCCGCAGAACCGCATCGTCGCCTTCCTGCGCACCATGTACGGCGACAAGGTGCTGAACGCGCCGATGCTGAAATCCACCGCGATTTCCGACGCGGGCCTCACGAAACAGACCCTGTACGAGGTCGAACGTAGCGCCTTCACCCGTTCCACCTATGACCGCGCGGTCGAAAGCCTGAACGCGGTCAACGACGAAATCAGCCAGCTCATTCAGGAAACCTGGGGGCGCTCATGACCAGCAGCAAGAAATCCCGCCTTTCGATGCTCGACAGCCTGGCCGCTGCCGGGGCGCCGATGGCCGCCCCTGCCCCGGCGGCCTCCATGATGTCCAGCAACCGCGCCCTGCGCTCCGCCCGCGACGCGGTGGATTCGCACCGGGTCTGGGATCTGGAACCGCATCAGATCGAGGACACGCGGATTAACGACCGGCTCGACCCGGCCGACGTGATCGACCTGCGCGACGCGATTGAGGCAAACGGCCAGACCGTGCCGATCCTGGTGCGCCGCCACCCCACCGAGGCCGACCGCTATCTTCTGGTCTACGGCCGCCGCCGGCTGGAGGCGATCCGCGCCTCCGACAAGGTTACCAAGGTCCGCGCCCTGGTCGCCAGCCTCGACGATGACGCCGCCGTGCGCGCCCAGATTTCCGAAAACATGGCCCGGCGCGACCTCTCCTTCATCGAAAAGGCACTGTTCGCGCAGGAGCTGGTCGAAAACGGCTTCGGCAACCAGTCGCAGGTCGCCGAGGTGCTGACCGTCACCAAATCCTCCGTCTCCATGGCCATCGCCATTGCCGAAGCCATCGGCCCCGGTCTGATCCGCGCCATCGGCCCGGCCCAGGGCATCGGCCGCCCCCGCTGGGACGCGCTGGCCAAGGCGATTGAGGAAACCGGCGCCGACCGCGGCGCGCTGATCCGCCTTGCCGAGAAGGAATACACCCGCTTTGCCGTGGACGCGGTGACCGAAGGCTCGGACGCCGCGCCCGGCGACCCGTCTGTGATGGCGTTTGAGGCGGTGTTCAGGGCCGTGGCCCCAGCCCCGGCCCCCGCCGCCAAACCGGCTGCAAAGAAGGCCCGGACGCTCACCCAGCCGCTGACCGTCGATGGCCGCCGCAGCGCCACCCTGCGCCGCACCGCCAAGGGCCTCAGCCTGGAACTTCCCGGCGGCGGCTTTGCCGACTGGCTGGAAGCCGAGGCGCAGAACGTCATAGAAGAGCTTCACGCGCGCTGGCAGTCGCGCGGCGAAGAATAATAGATAACAATAACTTAGGAGGCACAGAGCAGGCAAAAAAGAAGGCCCCGCAAAGACGACGCTCCACGAGACCAACTTGTTTCTAGCACCTTCAAGTTAGTGGCCGGAGCCGATAACCGCAAGTCCAAAGCGATTCGCGGGCCGCTGTTTTTTTGTCTTTCGTGATGATGACATGGGATATATGCCCCTCACGCCTTTCGGGCGAACGGTGGATGCTGTCCTGCTGAAACACCAGCAGGCCGCCGCTGACGGTTCCTCTATGCTCAGCGCCGTCAGCAAATGGGACGCGCTGCGCGACCTTGCCGCCGCACGGAAATCCTACGGCCTCAGCGACCGCGACCTCTCGGTGCTGCAGGCGCTGCTCGGCTTCCTGCCCGGCAAGGAGATCAGTCCGCAGCCCGGCGTGACCGTGGTGCATCCATCGAACCGCGCGATCTGCGAGCGGCTGAACGGCATGCCCAACTCCACCATGCGCCGCCACATGGCCAAGCTGGTGGATGCGGGCATCCTGATCCGCCGCGACAGCCCCAACGGCAAACGCTACGTGCGCCGCTACCAGGGGGAGCGCGTGGCCTATGGTTTCGACCTCTCCCCCCTCGCCTTCCGCTTTGCCGAGTTCTCGGACGCGGCGGCGGCGCAGCGCGCTGAGGAGGCCCGCATAAAGGAGCTGCGCGAAACCGTCAGCCTGATGCGCCGCGACCTCCTGAACCTCGCCCTCTGCGGCGCTGCGGACCGGCCTGAGCTGACCGTCTGGGACCAGTTCCACGACCTCGCCCATCTGACCGCCCGCGACCTCCGCCGCAAGCTCGGCGCGGACGATCTGGAAGCCCTGCAAGCCCGTCTTGCAGCCGCCCTGGCTGAGACGAAACACCTGTTAGAGCCTGCCTTTGCAGAAAAATCGGGCACCAGTGACACCCAAATTGAGCACCACTATCAGAATTCAAAGAAAGACTCATTTGAATCTGAACAGACCGTTACAGCAGCGCCCGCTGCGGCTACGGAATCGAAAGACGAAACCGGGTATGCTGAGAACCCCGCAGCAGAAAGGCCCGTGCACAGTGAAACCCCGCCTCAGCCGCCTGAGGCCCCTGCCCCCAGCGGCCCAAGCCTCCCGCTCCGCCTGATCCTCTCCGCCTGCGGCGAGATCCGCGGTTACGCCGATGGCGCCATCCGCCACTGGGGAGACCTCCTGCGCGCCGCCGATACCGTGCGCCCGATGATGGGGATTTCCGCCACGGTTTGGGAAGACGCTAAAACCGCCATGGGCACGGCAGAAGCCGCAACCGTGGTCGCCGCCATGCTGGAGCGGTTTTCAGAGATCCGCTCGCCCAGCGGCTATCTCCGGCACCTCAGCGCCAAGGCGGTGTCGGGACGCTTCACCAGCGCGCCCATGGTCCTGGCCCTCACCCGCCGCGGGGCTGTCGCATAGTTCACAGCTGTGAACTCCCCGCCGCGGCCCCGGGCGCTATGATCCGGATCAACCCGCCGCCGCCTCCGCCATGGCACACTGCGGACGCACTGGCGCGGGGAGAGCTGTGGCATGGAATACAGGGACTACTACAAAATTCTCGGCATCGCACCGGATGCCGAACCCGGCGAAATCAAGCGCGCCTTCCGCAAACTGGCGCGCAAATACCACCCGGACATCAACGCCAGTCCCGAGGCCGAGGCGATGTTCAAGGATGTGAACGAAGCCTACGAAGTGCTCAAAGACCCCGAGCGCCGCGCCGCCTATGACCAGCTGGGCAAACCCGGTCCAGGATCCCACGACGGCTTCCGCCCGCCGCCCGGCTGGGAAGGCGGTTTCGAATTCACCGGCGGCGGCCCAGAAGGTGCCGAGGCCTTCAGCGACTTCTTCGAATCCCTGTTCCGGCGCCGCGGGCAGCCATTTGGCGGGCCCGGCGCAGATCAGCACGCGCGCCTGCAACTGGACATCGAGGACGCATACCGCGGCGCGACCCGGGTTCTGACGCTCCGGGTGCCGCAGGCGGCGGCGGACGGGTCGGTGCATCTGCAGGACCGCAGCATCACGGTGCATGTCCCGAAAGGGATCCTAGAGGGCCAGCACATCCGGCTGCCGGGACAGGGCATGGCGCCGCTGGGCGGAGGGGGGCCGGGGGATCTGTTTCTGGAGGTGAGCTTCGCCCCGCATCCGGTGTACCGGGCGGATGGCAGGGACCTGTATCTGGACCTGCCCGTGGCCCCCTGGGAGGCGGCGTTGGGCGGCAAGGTGATGATGCCAACGCCGGGGGGCAAGGTTGCGCTGACCGTGCCTGCAAATGCCCGCAGCGGCCAGAAGCTGCGGCTGAAGGGAAAGGGGCTGCCGGGCACGCCGCCGGGGGACATCTATGCCACGCTGAGGATCGTGAACCCCAAGGTGACAACGGAGGAAGCGCGCAGGGTCTTTGAGCAGATGGCCCGGGAGGTGCCGTTCAACCCGCGTGCTGGTATCGGAGGATAGACGCATGAAACCCGCAACCGTACAAACGGCAGTTGTCGTCAGCCTGTCGCTGGAGGAGCTGTGCCGGTTTTGCCAGGCTGACAGGAACTGGGTCATCGAGCTGGTCGAACATGGGGTGCTGGAACCGGAAGGGGCCTCTGTGCCGAACTGGCAGTTCCACAGCCTGAGCATTGCCCGCGCCAAGAAGGCGCGGCGCCTGAACCGGGATCTGGGGATCAATGCTGCAGGGGTGGCGCTGGTGCTGGATCTGCTGGCGGAGCGGGAAGAGATGCTGCGGCGGCTGGCCGTCCTCGACGACGGTTAGCGGATGTGCTGGAGCCTGGAAGCCTCCGCCGTGATGGCGGTTGCCGGAGCGGTGGCGGCGGGGGTCTGCTGGCGGCAGGGCCGATCCTTGGCGGTCTGGGGGGCGCTGGGATACTTCACGGTGATGGAGGTGCTGCAGATCGCGGGATACCTGACCGCCGATGAGTGCAGTTCAGCCGCAAACAAGGGCACCACGCTGCTGTCCTATCTGCATATCGCCTTTCAACCCATTGTAATCAATGCCTTTGTTCTGGAGCTGGTGCCCGCTGCCGTGCGGCGGCGCTGCCGGGTTTGGGTGCTGGCCCTGAGCTGCGCTGCGGCGGGGGTCATGCTGCTGCAGCTGGTGCCGCTGCCCGCCCTGGGGACATGCGCGCCGGGGGCGCCGTTGTGCGCCGAGGTGCTGTGCACGGTGTCCGGGAATTGGCATATCGCGTGGAACGTGCCCTATAACGGGCTGCTGGTGCCGGTGGACCGGGCGCTGGGGGTGCAGTCCGGCTTTCCGGCTTACATGGCGGCGGTATTCCTGATGCCGCTGGCCTATGGGGCGTGGCGGTTTGTGATCGTGCATGCGGCCACCGGGCCGGCGCTGGCCTGGATGCTGACCAGCAACCCCAATGAAATGCCCGCCGTCTGGTGCCTGTTTTCCATCGTCATCCTGTGCATCGGGCTGAGCCCCTGGGTGCGCGGTGCCGTATCTACGCGCAGCTGGTGGGGCGTGCGGGTGTGACCGAGGGGAGGGGCCTGACGTGTTGATCCTGATCACTGCGCCCCGGCCGGGGCTGGGGTATGCTGGCCGCGGGGAGACGCAGAATGCGTGCAATGGTTTTCCATAAGGCATATGGGCCGCTGCGGCTGGAGGAAGTTGCCGAGCCGGAGCCCGGACCGGGAGAGGTGCTGATCCGGGTGGAGGCCTGCGGCGTGTGCCGCACCGATCTGCATATCGTTGACGGTGATTTAACCGAGCCGAAGGTGCCCCTGATCCTGGGGCATGAGATCGTTGGCCGTATCGCGGAACTGGGCCCGCAGACCGGGGGCCCTCAGACCGAAGGGCTGGAGATTGGCCAGCGGGTGGGGGTGCCCTGGCTGGGGGCCACCTGTGGCCATTGCCGCTATTGCCGGGAGGGGCAGGAGAACCTGTGCGATGCGCCGGAGTTCACCGGCTATACCCGCAACGGCGGCTTTGCCGAGGCCTGCGCGGCGGATGCGCGCTATGTGTTTCCGCTGGGCGGCGGCGATCCGGTTGCGCTGGCACCGCTGCTGTGCGCCGGGCTGATCGGCTATCGCAGCTACCGCATGGCGGGGGCGGGCCGCACCATCGGCCTCTACGGTTTTGGCGCCGCGGCGCATATCCTGACGCAGCTGGCGGTCTGGCAGGGCCGCAAGGTGTTTGCGCTAACCAAGCCGGGCGACAGCGAAGCGCAGGAATTCGCCCGCAGCCTGGGCGCGGCCTGGGCGGGCGGGTCCGATGAAACGCCGCCGGAGCTGCTGGATGCGGCGATCCTGTTTGCGCCCGCGGGCAGCTTGGTGCCTGCCGCCCTGAAGGCTGTGCGCAAGGGGGGCAGGGTGGTTTGCGGCGGCATCCATATGAGCGACATTCCCGCCTTTCCCTATGCCGATCTGTGGGGCGAGCGGCATATTCTGTCGGTTGCCAATCTGACCCGGCAGGACGGCGAGGAGTTCCTGCCGCTGGCCGCCGGGGCGGGCGTCGTCACGGAGCACCGCGCCTATGCGCTGGAGAAGGCCAATCAGGCGCTGGAGGACATGCGGCAGGGGCGGCTGCAGGGGGCCGCGGTGCTGGTGCCCTGATCCCGGAAAAAGGAGACTGCAATGGCTGGACATCACCGACCGGACCCTTTGACGGCGGCGGAGCTGCGGCCTGCGCTGCCATCCGCAAAGCTGCGGTTCACGCTGACGGATGAGCTGGACGGGGCGCAGGAGTGGCTGGGGCAGGACCGGGCGGTGGATGCTATCCGGATGAGCGCCATGGTCCCCCATGAGGATTTCCATGTCTTTGTTCTGGGCCAGCCCGGCAGCGGCCGCCATGCGATTGCCCAGTCGATCCTGGCCGGGATCGCGCGGGACAGGCCGGTCGCCTGCGACTGGGTTTATGTCAACAACTTCGAAATGCCGCACAAGCCGGTGGCAATCCAGCTGCCGCCCGGATCGGCCAGCCGTCTGCGCAAGATGATGGAAACGCTGGTCGACGACCTGGCAAACCAGATCCCGGCGCTGTTTGAGTCGGAGGATTACCAGACCCGGAGGCGGACCATCGAGGAGGATTTCTCGGCGGAGCATGAGCGCGAGATGTCGGAGATTTTTGACGATGCCCGCGCCCGGAATGTCGCCATTCTGCGCACGCCGGTGGGGTTCAGCTTTGCCGGGCATCGCGACGGCAATGTGCTGACGCAGGAGGAGTTCGAGGCGCTGACCGACGAGGAGCGCGACGCACTGGAAGAGGCGATCGAGAGCGTGCAGCAGCGGATCTCGGACGTGCTGAAATCGGTGCCCAAGCAGGAGAAGGCGCACCGGCGGCAGGTGGAGCAGCTGAACTATCAGCTGGCCGCGCGCGGGGTGGATGAGGCGATCCGCGAGGTGCAGGACGCCTATGCCGGGGAGCCGGAGGTGCAGACCTATCTGAAGGCGGTGCGCAACGATCTGGTGGAAAACGCCGAGCTGTTCCTGATGGGCGACAGCGAAGACACCGCCGGCCCCTTTCCGGTGGCGACCAGCAAGCGGTTCAAGGAGCCGCAGTTCCAGCGCTACCGGGTCAATGTGATGGTCTCCAACGGCAGCGGCTGCTCTGGCGCGGCGGTGGTCAAGGAAGAGCTGCCGACGATGGCCAATCTGATCGGGCGCATCGAATATGCCTCGGAGATGGGGGCGCTGATCACCAATTTCACCATGATCAAGCCGGGTGCGCTGCACCGGGCCAACGGCGGCTATCTGGTGCTGGACGTGCGCCAGGTGCTGAGCGAGCCGCTGGCCTGGGACACGCTGAAGCGCTGTTTGCGGACCGGGGAGATCTCGATCTATTCGCCGGGCGAGCGGCTGAGCCTGGTGTCGACGGTGTCGCTGGAGCCGGATCCGGTGCCCCTCAGCGTGCGGGTGGTGCTGATCGGGGAGCGGCTGCATTACTACCTGTTGTCGGCGCTGGACCCGGATTTCCTGCAGCTGTTCAAGCTGGAGGCCGATTTCGACGATCATCTGCGGCTGGAAGAGAGCGGCGCGGTTGAGGGCTATGCGCAGCTGATTGCGCGGCTGGCGCGGCGGGCCGGGACCCGGCCCCTGGATCAGCCTGCGGTTGAAAGCGTGATGCGGGAAAGCATGCGCCTGACCGGCGATGCCGGGCGGCTGTCGCTGAACTTCAGCCGCTTGTCGGATCTGCTGCGGGAGGCGGAGTTCTGGGCCGGGAGCGGCGGCAGCGCGCATATCGGGCCGCAGCATATCGAACGGGCGGTGGCGGAGAAGGAGCGCCGGGCGGGCCGGGTGCGTGAACTGGGGCTGGAGACGATCCAGCAGGGCACGGTGATGATCGACACGGACGGCGCCCGCATCGGCCAGATCAACGCCATGTCGGTCTTGCAGATCGGTGATTACAGTTTCGGCAAGCCGTCGCGGCTGACGGCGCGGACCCGGCCGGGCACCGGCAAGCTGGTGGACATCGAGCGCGAGACCGAGCTGGGCGGGCCGATCCATTCCAAGGGGATGCTGATCCTGCAGGGCTATCTGGCGGCCACCTATGCCACCCGCGCGCCGCTGTCGCTGTGGGCCAGCCTGGTGTTCGAGCAGAGCTATGGCGGGGTGGAGGGCGACAGCGCCTCGGCGGCGGAGCTGATTGCGCTGCTGTCGTCGCTGGCGGAGGTGCCGCTGGACCAGTCCTTTGCGATCACCGGGTCGGTCAACCAGTTTGGCGACATTCAGGCGATCGGCGGGGTGAACCAGAAGGTCGAGGGCTTCTTTGATGTCTGCGACGGCCGCGGCCTGACCGGCCGCCAGGGGGTGCTGATCCCGGCCGCGAATGTGCGCAACCTGACCCTGCGCCAGCGGGTGGTCGATGCGGTGGAGGCGGGCCGGTTCCGGATCTTTCCGATGACCAGCGTGACCGACGGGCTGACGGTGCTGACCGGGCTGGAGGCGGGCGTGCGGGGCGCGGACGGGACCTATCCGGAGGGCAGCCTGAACCGGCGGGTGGAGGACCGGCTGCAAGCCTTTGCCGACATCCGCAAGTCCTTTGCAAAGGAGGCTGGCGGCGATGCGCAATGATGCGGAAAACGCAGGGCAGGGGGGGCGACTGAGGGTGATCCTGGGCGCCAGCTGCTATCCGGATGCGGAGGCGGCGCTGGCTCTGGCGCTGGATCTGGCGCGCCAGACGGGGGCGGAGCTGCACGGGGTCTTCGTCCGCGAGACGGCGCTTCTGGCCGCGGGGTATGCGCATTCGCGGGTGGTCACCTATTCCGGGCAGCGGCAGACCGGGCTGACCGCGGGGGCGCTGGCCAAGGCGTTCCAGGCGGATGCCCGGCGGTTCGAGGGGCTGCTGGCGCGGCGGGCCAAGGCGGCGGCGCTGGTCAGCTCGTTCCGGGAGGCGGAGGGCCATCTGCAGGAGGAGCTGCGCCGCTGTGCGGCGGCGGGCGATATCCTGATTTCCGGGTTCAAGCCGATCCTGCCCGCGGCGGGCTGCATCGCTGTGATCCTGGCGGAAGGGCAGGCGGTGCCGGGCTTTGCGCTGCGGCTGGCGCGCAGCGCCCGCAAGCCGCTGGTGGCGCTGGTCGCCTGCGCGCCGGAGGCGCAGACCGGCCCCGGCGCCGCGCCCGCCGCCAAGCCTGCCGGGCCGCCGGACGATGTGGCGGAAACCCGGCTGTGCGCGCAGCCGGAGGTGCTGCTGCGGCAGCTGGAGCATATGAGTCCGGTTGCGGTGATTGTGGCGGCGCCGCTGGCGGGGCTGCCGCCGCCGGCCCGCATCCAGGAGGCGGCGCGCTGCCCGCTGGTCCTGCGCAGCGGCGGCTGAGGGCGCGGCGGGGGATTGATGCAAATCATTTCGGCGCGCCGCAGCGGGCCTAGACTGGCGGCGGCACGGGACACCGGGAGGGGAAAGCCATGGAGACCAATTGCCTGCCAAAGATGGACATGAGCGACAACACCACCGGCTGCTGCCCCAGGTTCAAGCCGCAGGGGTGGGACGGCCGCCATCTGCATTTCGAGAAAAAGCCGTTTGTGCGGGCGAAAACGCGCAGCCTGCTGCATATCCCGCTGAACATGGGAACGGTCTTTGCACGGGTGCAGAAGCATATCGACGACGCCGGCGCGCAGGACCCCGAGGGCTATCTGGTGCTGAGCCGGGACCTGTCGCAGGCGGAAGCGGAGCATTTCTTTGCGGTGACCGGCCGGGTGCCCGGCGAAGAAATGAAGGAGATCACCGGCGATTTCATCACCCGGGTGTTCGAAGGCCCGTACCGGCGGGCCAGAGACTGGATGCATGACATGGAGGTTGCCGCCGAAGCGGACGGCAAGACCGCGGGGCGGATCTTTATGTTCTATACGACCTGCCCGAAATGCGCCCGGGCCTATGGCAAGAATTATGTCATCGGCGTTGCCGAAGTCCTTTAACGCGTCACGCTACGGGAGGTGGTTATGCAAGACCCGGAACTGGAAATCCTGATCGGCCGGCTGGAAAGCCAGCCGGATCTCACTCTGGCGGATTTTGACGGCGTGCTGCATGCGCTGGCGTTTCTGCTGCCGGATGCGGTGCCGGACGATGAACACGCCGCGCAGCGGATCAGCACCGCGGACGGGGCGATGCATGTCGCCGACGATGCCTTTCCGGATTGGGACGTGCATATCCGCGGCCGCGCCTATGGCAAGCACGGGCGCTGGCATTGCACCTTGCGGGAGAACGACGCCCGCGACAATGATGCGGCCATTGGCGTCGGCCAGTCGCCGGTGCTGGCCCAGGCGATCCTGGCGGCGGTGCTGCGGCTGGCGATGATCCTGAAGAAAGACTGAAAAGACTCGGCCCCGTTCGGCGGACCGGTGTGCTGCCAGGGAAAGGAAGCGGATGTCCCGGATTCTGACGATCACACTGAACCCGGCGGTCGATCTGGCGACCTCGATCGAGCGGGTGGTGGCGGGTCCAAAGCTCTATTGCAAGGCGCCGCGGGTGGACCCCGGCGGCGGCGGCGTGAACGCGGCCCGCGCGATCCGCAGGCTGGGCGGTGAGGTGACGGCGCTGGTCGCGGTCGGCGGCGCCATGGGCGAGCAGCTGTTGCAGCTGCTGGTGGCGGAGGACGTGCTGGCGGTGGCGGTCCACGTGCCCGGCGAAACCCGCCAGAGCTTTGCCGTGACGGATGAGACCACCGGCGAGCAATACCGCTTCAGCGTGCCGGGAGAGACGATGACAGCGGAGGATGGCGCCCGGCTCTTGAGCGCGATTGCGCAGGCCGCGCCGCGGGGGGGCTATGTGGTGCTGAGCGGCGGCGTGACGCCGGGGCTGGCCGATGATTTCCCGCAGCAGGTGCTGACGGCGATTGCGCCGCGCACGGGCAAGCTGGTGGTCGATACTTCCAAGGCGGCGCTGGCGCATCTGCTGACGGCGCCCGGCAAGCCGGTGCATCTGCTGCGGCTCGACCAGCGGGAGGCGGAGCAGGCGGCGGGGCATCCGCTGGCGTCGTTTGCGGACAGCCTGGCGTTTGCGCAAAAGCTGATAGCGCGCGGGGTGGCGCAGATCGTCGTGGGCGGGCGCGGTGCCGAAGGCTCGGTTCTGGCCACCGGGGAGCAGCGGTTCTTCTGCCGTGCGCCCTATGTTGCGGTGCAGAGCAAGATCGGGGCAGGGGACGCCTTTACCGGCGCGCTGACGCTGGCGCTGTCGCGCGGCGCTGCGCTGGATCAGGCGCTGCGCTGGGGCGTTGCCGCGGCCAGCGCCACGGTCGGCACCGAGGGCACCGCGCTGTTTGAGCGCGGCGCGGTGGAGGCGCTGCTGCCGCAGTGCGAGGTTCAGGCGGTCTAGCCTGCGTCTTCGGCCTTGGCGGCGTTGCGCAGGACCTGCACGAAACTGTCGGGGGTGACCGAGATGCTGTCGATGCCGAATTCCACCAGACGGCGGGCATAGTCCGGGTTGTTGCTGGGGGCCTGGCCGCAGAAGCCGACCTTGGACCCTGCCTTGTGGGCCTCGCGGATCACCGTTTCGATCATCCACAGCACCGCCGGGTCGTCCTCGCGGAACAGGTCTGCCAGCGCATCGGAGTCGCGGTCGATGCCGAGTGTCAGCTGGGTCAGGTCGTTGGAGCCGATGGAAAAGCCGTCGAAGCGTTCGGCAAACTCCGCCGCGCGCAGGACGTTGGAGGGGATTTCGCACATCACGTAGACCTGCAGCCCGTCCTGGCCGCGTTTCAGCCCATGCTCTGCCATCACCGCCAGCACCTTGTCGGCCTCTCCGGGCGTGCGGCAGAAGGGGATCATCACGATCACGTTCTTGAACCCCATCTCGCCGCGCAGCCGGGCAATCGCCTGGCATTCCAGCGCAAAGCCGTCGCGGTACTCATCTGAGTAGTAGCGGCAGGCGCCGCGGAAGCCGATCATCGGGTTTTCCTCGGCCGGTTCAAAGGCTTGCCCGCCCAAGAGGTCGGCGTATTCGTTGGTTTTGAAATCGCTCATCCGGATGATCACCGGCTTGGGGTGGCAGAAGGCGGCGATCCGCGACAGGCCGCGGGCGAGGCGGTCAACGAAGTATTCGGTCCTGGGGGCATAGCCTGCGGTCAGCGCCTCGATGGCGGCGCGGGTGTCCGGGTCCTGCACCTGATCGAAGCGGGCCAGCGCCATTGGGTGCACGCGGACCGTGTTGCTGATCACGAATTCCATCCGCGCGAGGCCAACACCGTCCACCGGCAGACGCCACCAGCGCAGTGCGGCGCCGGGGTTGGCGAGGTTGAGCATGATTTGGGTCCTGGGGCGGGGCAGGCCGGCCAGCGACTCCTCGGTGACGGCGATCTGCGACAGGCCCTCGGTCACCACGCCCTGTTCGCCGCCGGCGCAGGAGACGGTCACGTCCTGCTCGTCGTGCAGCACCTCGGTGGCGTTGCCGCAGCCGACGATGGCGGGCAGGCCCAGCTCACGGCTGATGATGGCGGCGTGGGAGGTGCGGCCGCCGTGGTCTGTCACGATGGCGGCGGCGCGTTTCATCACCGGCACCCAGTCCGGGTCGGTGGTGCCGGTCACCAGCACCGAGCCTTCGACGAAGCGGGCGATGTCATCGGCGCTTTCGATGATCGACACCCGGCCCGCGACCGCGCCGCTGCCGACGCTGAGCCCGGTCAGCAGCACCCGCCCCGGGTCCGTCACCGCATAGGAGCGCAGGGTGCCGGGGGCGGCGCGCGACTGCACGGTTTCGGGGCGGGCCTGGACGATGAAGATCGGGCCGCCGGCGCCGTCGCGGGCCCATTCCATGTCCATCGGGCAGCCGTAGTGGTCCTCGATCACCTTGGCCTGGCGGGCGAGGGTCAGGATTTCCGCGTCGCTGAGCACGTATTGCGCCCGCTCGGCCTTGGAGGCGGGCACGTTGCGGGGGCTGCCGTCGCGGTCCAGGATCATCTTGACGGCCTTCGCGCCCAGCCGCTTTTCCAGGATCGGGGTCAGGCCGGGGGTATCGAGAAACGGCTTAAAGACCTGGTATTCGTCCGGGTCCACCGCGCCCTGCACCACGTTTTCGCCCAAGCCCCAGGCGGCGTTGATCAGGACCGCATCGGGAAAGCCGGATTCGGTGTCGATCGAGAACATCACCCCGGCGCCGCCGGTGCCCGCGCGCACCATCTGCTGCACCCCCACCGACAGCGCCACCTTCATGTGATCGAAGCCGTGGATCTGGCGGTAGGAGATCGCCCTGTCGGTGAACAGTGAAGCATAGCATTTGCGGCAGGCCTCCAGCAGCGCCTGTTCGCCGCGGACGTTCAGGAAGGTCTCCTGCTGGCCCGCGAAACTGGCCTCCGGCAGATCCTCGGCGGTGGCGCTGGAGCGCACGGCGACCGGCAGGTCCGGCTGTCCCGCCGCGGCGCTGAGGCTGCGGTATTGAGCGAGGATCGCCTGTGCAGTGCGGGCAGGCCAGTCTCCGGTCAGGATCAGCGCACGGATCGCCTTGCCCGCCCTGGGCAGGTCCGTGCGCCCGGCGGCCAGCGCGCCGAGCTGCTGGCGGATCCGGGCTTCGAGCTTATTGGCGGACAGGTACCCGCGGTAGGCCGCGGCGGTGGTGGCGAACCCCGGCGGCACGCGGATGCCCTTGGCGCCGAGCGCCTGGATCATCTCCCCCAGAGAGGCGTTCTTGCCCCCGACCAAGCCGGTGTCGGCGCGGTTCACCTGGTCAAAGCTGATCACGGGCGGGGCGGAATGGGGCATCTGCGGTCTCCGGTCCTGGGCGGGCCGGTCCATAATGCCATGAATCCGGGCGGGCCGATTGATGCCGCTCAATCCGCGCGGTCTGACCGGCTGATAAGGTCGCCCCGTTGAATGTTGCCAGTATGAAAGGTGAGCGGGATGGAAAACGTCGAACGGCTGTTGAAAGGCACGGTGGAGGAACTGGACCGCCTGCTGAATGCCAAGAATGTTTTGGGAGACCCCATTGAAAAGGGGGACGCGACGGTTATTCCGATTGTCAGCTACGGGTTTGGCTTCGGGGCCGGCGGCGTTGTCGATGCAAAGACCGGCGAAGGCGCGGGCGCCGGGGCGGGCGGCGGCATCAAACCGCTGGGGGCCATCATTATCGACCAGCGCGGGGCGCGGGTTGAATCGGTGCAAGGCGCGATGACAACGCTGGCGGCGGTGCTGGGCGATGCGGCTGGAAAGGCCATCGATGCGGCGGCGCAGACTGCCGGGGCGAAGGGCGGGAAGGGGCAGGGCTGACCGTGGCGGGCCTTGGCGCAGCCTTGGCCGTGCTGCTGGCGGCGCTGTTGGGCCTGACCGTTCTGGTCCTGGTCTTGCCGCTGCGGATCGAGCTGGTGCTGCGCAAGGAGGCGGGGCTGTCGTTCTCGGCGGCGCTGCGTCCGTTTGGCGGGATCGGCCCGCGGATCAGGCTCTCCGGCAGGCGGAAAGCGCCTGAAACAGCGCAGGAACCGGGCCGCAAGCGGCGGTACGATCCGCGCAGGCTTGTCCCCGCGGCGGGGCGGCTGGCGGCGGCGGTGCTGCGCCGCATCCGTATCCGCGCGCTGATCCTGGATGCGAAATTCGGCCTGGGTGATCCGGCGGAGACCGGCCAGCTTTATGGGATGCTGGCGCCGCTGGTGTATGGGACCCTGCCTGCCCGGAGGCTGCAGGTCGCCGTGCAGCCGGTCTTTGACCGGGCTGAGCTGTCTGGCCGGGCCGAGCTGGACGTCACGGTCGTTCCGGCGGCGCTGATCGTTCCGGCGGTGCGGTTCGGCTGGGACGCCTTCGGGCCGGTCCGGTGAGCTGGGTGGTCGACCCGCCGGTCCGCGCCGGGGCGCGGGCCTTTGCGGCGGTGTGCCGGGTTCGAGGGTCCGGCCATAGCAGCGCGGCGGCGGTTTACAGCGGCGAGAAGCGGCCCGTGCTGATCCTGGTTTTCCACCGCGGCGCGGTGACGGGAGCCGGTATTGACGGCAAAAGCTATTCTGCCGCGGAAATCGAGGAGAGCTTTCCGCAGGCCATCGCCAGGACGCTGGCCCGGCTGGCGCGGATGCCGCAGGGCCAGTGAAGCCGGGCGCCTAGGGGTTATTCGGTCTGCACCGACCGCAGATAGGTGATGAGATTTGCCAGCGGCAGGCCGGTCATCATCGGCTGGCCGCTGGGCAAGGCCAGCGCGACCTGCTGGTCGGAGTCCAGAACGGGGCCGAACAGCGGCATCTCGCCGCCGTGGGCGAGCACCGGCGCGCGGCCATCGACCTGGCGGGCGACGGCCTCCAGCGGGAAGGTGCCGCCGTTGCGGGCTGCCAGGCGGGTGAGGTCCGGTGTCTCGATGGCCAGCATCTCTGCCATCGGGCCGTTTCCGGTGGCGTCGCGGCCATGGCACTGCCAGCAATAGGTCCGGTACAGATCCCGCCCGTCCTGCGGGTCCGGCTCCTGCGCGCTGGCGGCGCCAGCGGCTGCACATATCAAGATCATCGCGCGAAAGAACACTGCTTTTCTCCTTCTCTGCCGCCCCGTGGCTGCCCCCGTTGCTGCGGCAAGTATAGCGGGCGGCGCCGGGGCGCGGCTTTAATCTGCCTCAAGTTCCTGCGCCGCCGCCGGGCGGCGGGCCGGTGCGGGCCTCAGAGCGGGCCTCAGTCCAGGCCTGCATCCAGCCGCGCCTCGTCGCCGCGGGCCGTGCCGAGGTCCGCGGCTGCATTGCTGTCCAGCAGGTTCAGATGCACCCTCATGCGCCACAGGTGATAGGCCACCCGGTGCAGCCAGCGGACCGCATCGAGCCGCGTCCAGGCGATGTCGTCGGGCAGGGTGCCGTCCGCGGCCTCGGAAATCAGCCGGTCGCGTTGCGACTGCTGCTGCGCCCGCATGAGGCGGCGGAGGCGGTTCAGCGTGGTTTCGCAATGCTCGGGGCGGGTGACGTCCTCGAACCCGGCGGTGGCCAGGGCCAGCACCCGCGCCAGCCGCCGCAGCCGCCGGTCCTTTGGCAGCTCGCTGATCCGTTCAGTCTGGGTGCAGCGGTAGAGCAGCCGGTCCAGATGGTCGAGGATGTGGTACAAGCCCTTGATTTCGCCGAACTCCGGACTGGTGCTGGCGGGCAGCTCAATCCTGTCGAGATAGGCGCGGGTGTCCGAAACGGCGGCGGCGAGGCGGTCGTGCCGGGCGCTGCTGCCGCCCGCGGCAGCGCTGCCGGTGAGGGACCGGAGATAGTGAACGGCCGCCTTGGCAAGACGGTCAACGGTTGCCTTGGCGGCGGCGGTGGCGGCTGCCGGGTCCTGCAGGATCAGGTGGTCCAGCGATTGCGTCAGCGCCGCGCCGCGGTCGGGGATCAGAACCTCGATCAGCCGCGCGAAGGGGCGCGCGAAGGGCAGGATCAGGATCACGCCCAGGAGGTTGAAGAGGCTGTGGAAGGCGACCAGGGCTGTCAGCGGCTGTGCGGCCCCGTGCCAATACGCCACCGCGGCGGCAAAGGGGCCTAGCAGGAAGAACGCCATGGCGCCGGTCATCAGGTTGTAGACCACATGCGCGACGCCGGTGCGCCGGGCCATGGTGCCGCCGCCCAGCGTCGCCAGAACCGCGGTGAAGGTGGTGCCGACATCCATCCCGATGACCAGCGCCGCCGCCTGCGGGAAATTCACCGCCCCGGCGCTGAGCGCGGCCAGGGCGGTGGCGACCCCCGCGCTCGACGACTGGGTGACCAGGGTGATCAGCACGCCGAGGGCCACCAGTTTCAGGCGGCCCGCCCAGCTGTCGGGGGGGAAATCGGCCGGGGTGACGATGCCCTGAAAGGCGTCGAGGCCGGATTTCATCTGCTCGATGCCGATGAAGATCAGGCTGAAGCCGGCCAGCGCCTGGCCGAGATGCGAGACCTTGCGGCTGCCGGAGAGGGCGAGCAGGGCGCCCAGCAGGACCACCGGCAGCATCGCCTGGCCGAGGTCGAGCTTGAAGCCCAGGATGGCGACCAGCCAGCCGGTCATCGTGGTGCCGATGTTGGCGCCGAAGATGATCCCCAGCGCCTGCGGAAAGGTCAGCAGCCCGGCGGCGACAAAGCCGACGGCGGCGACGGTGGTGGCGCTGGAGGACTGGATCGCCGCGGTGGTCACCGCGCCGGTTGCCGCGCCGGTGGCGGGGGTGGAGGTGAAGCGGCCCAGAATGCTGCGCAGGCGGGCTCCGGCAAGTGTCTTGAGACCGCCGGTCAGCAGCAGCATTCCGATCAGAAAGAGGCCGATGCCGCCAAGCGCCGGCAACACATCCCAGTACATCTGCACCAGAGTGCCAGAATTGCGGCGGCTCAGCAAATCCGGCGCCTGCCGCCCGATTGATGCGGGTTATAGCGGCGCGCCCGCTGCCGGGGGAACATGGGGCCGGGAGGATGCCATGCAGGATGACCGCAAGACAGGGGAGGAGGCGCCGCGCGCCGGCGGGGTGTTTGCCGCGGGCGGCGAGGGCAGCCGGTGGGCCGGGACCGAGAAACTGGTCAGCGGGCTGGATGGCGGTCTGAACATTGCGCATGAAGCCGCGGACCGTCACGTGGCCGCGGGCTATGGCGCGCAGACGGCGATCCGCTGGCTGGGCAAGGACGGCAGCCGCCGCGAGCTGAGCTATGCGGAGCTGGCGGCGCTGTCGTCGAGATTTGCCAGCCTGCTCCACAGCCACGGGCTGCAAAAGGGCGACGGTGTCTATTCCCTGATTGGGCGGGTGCCGGAGCTGTATCCCTGCGCCCTCGGCACGCTGAAGGCGGGGATGGTCTATACGCCGCTGTTTGCCGCCTTCGGGCCGGAACCGGTCCGGACAAGGCTGGAAATCGGGGAGGCGCGGGTGCTGGTCACCACCGCAGCGCTGTACCGGCGCAAGATCGCGCCGTTCCGCGATCAGCTGCCGTCCCTGAAGCTGGTGCTGGTCGCCGGTGAGGAGGCGCCGGAGGGCTGCGTGGCGCTGGGGCCGGCGCTGGAGCGGGCAGGGGAGAAATTCGAAACGGTGCGCACCGGGGCCGAGGATCCGGCGCTGGTGCATTTCACCTCCGGCACCACCGGCAAGCCCAAGGGCGTGGTGCATGTGCATGGGGCGGTGGTCTATCACGCCTATTCGGGGCGCATCGCCCTGGGGCTGGAGCCGGGCGCGGTCTATTGGTGCACAGCAGACCCTGGCTGGGTCACCGGCACCACCTACGGCATCATTGCGCCGCTGGTGAACCGGGTCACCATGATCGTGGACGAGGCGGAGTTTGACCTCGAACGCTGGTACGGCATCATCGGGCGCGAGCGGGTTGAGATCTGGTATTCGGCCCCCACCGCCATCCGCTTGATGATGCGGGCGGGCGCGGATGCGGCGGCGGCGTTCGATTTCTCGTCGCTGACCTTCCTCGCCAGCGTCGGCGAGCCGCTGAACCCCGAGGCGGTGGAATGGAGCGGCAAGGTGTTTCCGCAGCCGTTCCATGACAACTGGTGGCAGACCGAAACCGGCGGCATCATGATTGCCAACCTGCCCGGCATGGAGGTGAAGCCCGGCTCGATGGGGAAGCCGCTGCCGGGCATCGTTGCGGCCATCCTGAGGGAAGACAGCGGCGGGCTAACCGAATGCGGGGCAGGGGAGACCGGCGAACTGGCGCTGCGCCCGGACTGGCCGTCGGTGATGCGGGGCTACCTGCATGAGGAGGAACGGTTCGCCAAATGCTTTGCCGGGGGCTGGTATCTGTCGGGCGATTTGGCCACCCGGGACGCGGACGGCTATTACTGGTTCGTCGGGCGCAAGGACGACCTGATCAAGACCTCCGGCCATCTGATCGGCCCGTTTGAGGTGGAAAGCGCGCTGATCGAGCATCCGGGCGTGGCCGAGGCGGCGGTGATTGGCGTGCCGAATGCAACCGCGGGCGAGATCGTGAAGGCCTATATCACGCTGAACCCCGGCTATGAGCCCTCCGAAGAATTGGAGCGCGAGGTGCGGGGCCATGCCCGCAAGCGGCTGGGGGCGGCGGTGGCGCCGCGCAGCGTCCTGTTCCGCAAAACCCTGCCCAAGACCCGCTCCGGCAAGATCATGCGGCGGCTGCTGAAGGCGCGCGAGCTGGGGCTGCCGGAGGGCGACATTTCGACATTGGAGAGCGATGAGACATGAGCACCCCTGAGAAAATCCGCCTCGACCGCACCCATGTGCGCGATCTGCTGTCTGCGATGATGCGGGTCCGCATGTTCGAGGACGCCTGCGCCGAGCTGTACACCCAGGAAAAGATCCGCGGCTTTCTGCACCTCTACGATGGCGAGGAGGCGATTGCCGCGGGCGTGATCCCGCTGCTGGCGGAGGGCGACCGGGTTGTGGCCACCTACCGCGAGCACGGTCATGCGCTGGTGCGCGGGGTTTCCATGAACGCGGTGATGGCGGAGATGTTCGGCAAGGCCGAGGGCTGCTCCGGCGGGCGCGGCGGCTCGATGCATCTTTATGATGCGGGGGCGAATTTCTATGGCGGCAACGCGATTGTCGGCGGCGGGCTGCCCTTGGCGGCGGGGCTGGCGCTGGC